>CAMDKN010000124.1 GCA_945901035.1 Gulosibacter massiliensis
ACCGTCGCGACCGAAGGATTCAATCAGGACGCGGTCATCGTCGTCAGCTTCCGACGCTCATTCATGATCTACAAGAATGGGCATTTGCCGTCCGTCGCATCGGCTCGTCCCGACGAGTCGAGCCTGCCTTCGGTGTCGAGCGACTAAATGAGCGGCGACTCCACCGCACCAAACCTGGTCAGCACCGCCACGACGTTCCTGTTCGTGCCCGGAGACCGTCCCGAGCGATTCGAGAAGGCCTTTCGCTCGGGTGCGGACGCGACCATCATCGACCTCGAAGATGCGGTCGGTCCGGCCGACAAAGAAATGGCGCTCTCAAACACTCAATCGGCGCTCGCTGGAGAAAACCTGCCCGAGGATTTTGCTGCCCTCGTGAGGATTAACGGCGTGCCGGACGTTGAACGGCTCGTGGCCGGGCCTCTCGATCGACTTCTGGGCATCGTCATTCCCAAAACGGAGAACGCCGGCATGATCGACGACGTGTGCGCGCTGTTGCCCGCCAACACCCCGATCATCGCGCTCATCGAGACCGCGCGCGGAGTGTCCCACGCACAGTCGATCGCGGACCACCCGCGGGTTTCGCGCCTCGCGTTTGGCGCCATCGATTTTGCGGCCGATGTCGACGCGACGGCGGAACTCGTCTTCGACGTCGCCCGCGCGGGGCTCGTGATTGCATCGCGGAGCGCGGGAAAGCCGGCCCCCATCGAATCACCGTCTCCCCGTTTCGACGACACCGCGTTCGTCGAGGCAGAGGCGCATCGGGCGCGCGCGCTCGGCTTCACGGCGAAGTTGTGTATCCATCCGTCTCAGATAGTTCCCGTGAACAGCGGATTTGCCCCAACCGAGGCGGAAATCGAATGGGCAACCCGAATCGTGTCGCTCGAGGGCGGCGCCGTGCAACTCGACGGAGCGATGGTCGACAAGCCCGTGGTCGACCGCGCGATCGCAATCCTCGAACGGGCGAAGAGGCGCGCGTCGTGAACCGGCCCCTCGACGGAATCACGGTGGTGTCCCTCGAACAGGCGGTGTCCGCACCGTTCGCGTCCCGCCAACTAGCCGACCTCGGTGCCCGCGTCATCAAGGTCGAGCGCGACGCCGGCGATTTCGCCCGACTGTACGACGCCACCGTCCACGGTGAGGCGAGTTACTTCGTGTGGATCAATCGCGGCAAAGAAAGCGTTGTGCTCGATGTGAAGTCTGACGCCGGTCTCGCTGCGTTGCGGACGTTAGTTTCCAACGCCGATGTGTTTATTCAAAACCTTGCCCCCGGCGCAATCGAGCGTCTTGGGCTTTCCGCCGAGAGCGCGCTCCAACTGAATCCGCGACTCATCTACGTGTCGATCTCGGGGTACGGACGCGGCGGAGACTACGAACAGAAGAAGGCCTACGACCTGCTCGTTCAGTGTGAGTCAGGAATACTGAGCATCACGGGAACACCCGACGTGCCCGTCAAGGTGGGGACTTCGGTTGCCGACATCGCCGCGGGAATGTACGCCTATTCGGGGATCCTGTCGGCGCTCATCCAACGGGGGCGAACGGGTGTCGGCGACGTGCTCGAGGTGTCGATGCTGGAAGCGTTGGGGGAGTGGATGATGCAGCCCTATCTGTACGCGGAATACAGCGGCGCGCAGGCACCGCGGTCTGGCGCACAGCATGCGTCGATTGCGCCGTACGGTCCGTTCAACACGGCCGATGGCACTGTGTTCTTTGGAATTCAGAACGAACGAGAGTGGGCATCGTTCTGTGACATCGTGATGGCGGATCCTGCGTTTGCGACGGATCCGAGGTTCGCGTCGGGAACACAGCGTGTGGCGAATCGCGCCGAACTTCACGACCACATTGACGCGGTCTTCGGCAAACTCCCGAAGGCCGAGGCGCTCTCGCGACTCGATGAGGCGGGTATCGCTAACGCCGAACTGCGCGACATGCGATCGTTCTCGGCCCATCCGCAGTTGTCGGCGCGCAAACGATGGCGAGACGTCGAAATTCCCGGTGGCTCACAGGCGCGTAGCCTTTTGCCGCCTGTGACGGCGCAATCCTACGAAGCGGCGATGGGTGCGGTGCCGTCACTCGGCGAGCACACCTCGAGCGTGCTGCGCGAATTCGGAATTACCGACTAGCGGTCGCCGTTACTGGCGGGTGACTTTGCCGCCGATTGACGCGAGCGGCTGCAGGAACGCCGGCTTCGCCATGAACCACGCCAACACCGTGATGACGATCAGCAGCGCGAACATCGCGAGTCCGAGCCAACCCTCGGTGTCGGTGGCGGCGTACATGTGCCCGAGGTTGCGCAGTGCGCCGGTCGTCAGGACGAGGGTGACGTGCACGATGATGAACGCCACAAAGAAGTACATCGTCGGAAGGTGGATCGCTCGTGCTATCGCCAACGGATACATTTTGCTGATTCGCGCGCGTGGGCCGGGCCAGGCGTTGGACATCCGAATTCCGGTGAGAATCGCGAGCGGCGCGGCGATGAAGACGACCGTGAAGTAGGCGAGTTGTTGTAACGAGTTGTAGTTGACCCACCCGTTTTCGTGCGGCCAGTCGAGCGAGGCGTATTGCAGTGCTGCAGAGGCCGCATTGGGGATGACGTCCCAGCTCGTCGGAACGAGCCGCGCCCATTGACCGGTGGCAAACAGCAGAACGACGAAAATGAGTCCGTTCACCACCCACAACACGTCGAGGGTTTGATGAAGCCACAGGTCGAGACTGATTTTGCGCGGTTCACCCTTGGTGCGGAAAAGACCGCGATTGTTTCGGGTCCAGTAGGCCGCCGGGCGTTGGGTGGTTCTCACGAGCCAGCCCGTCCGCGCGATGAGGACGATGAAGAAGGCGTTGAGGAAGTGCTGGGCGTTGAGCCACCAGGGGAAGCCGACCGGAGTACCGGCGGGTAACGGGGTTTCGCCCGGGTACTGCTCGAGGAACGCAATCCCCCCGTCGGATGCGCGGAACCAGCGAGCGAGAAGAACCGCGGCGATGAGGAGCCCAAGACCGGCGATGATCGTCCAAACGGCGCGGCGACGGTACTCCGGTTTCAGGAGAAAGGTCATCGCCGCGACTCAATGGCCGAGATGAGCTGGGGAACAACGCTAAACACATCCCCGACGATACCGAAGTCACTGACGCCAAAGATAGCCGCATCGGCATCTTTGTTGATTGCCACAATCGTCCCCGACGTCTGCATTCCCGCACGGTGCTGAATCGCGCCCGAGATTCCCAGCGCGATATACAACTGGGGGGACACCGTCACGCCCGTTTGACCCACCTGGGTCGACGAATCGACGAATCCCGAGTCGACGGCAGCGCGCGACGCTCCGACCGCGGCACCGAGTGCGTCGGCCAATTCCTCGACGAGAACGAACTTCTCCTCGGACTGAAGGCCCCGGCCGCCCGCCACCACTCGTTCGGCGGCGCGCAGATCGGGACGCAGTGAATCGGACGGGAGCATCTCGACGGATTCGATTGTTCCCGTCGACGTCGAATCAACGCTCACCGTGATCGTGCTCGTCGTGGGCTTCGTCGCCGCGGGGCGGTCGCCGCCCGCGCCTTGGCGGACGGTCAGAATCGCGAGCCCGCCCGCCACCTCGGATTCGGTGGTGTACATGCCACCAAAAATGGAGTGGGTCGCAACGACTCCGTTCGCACCCGTCGCCGTCTCAACGACATCGGCGAGCACGGTCGTGCCACGTCGAACGGCGAGTCGCCCCGCAACTTCGCGGCCATCGACCGAGTTGGGGACGACAACGGCGAGGGGGGAGTGGGCGTCGATAGCAGCGTCGAGCGCGGCCACAGCGGGGGTAACGAGGGCGGTCGCGACATCGGCACATTCGGCGAAGACGACCTGCTGTGCGCCGAGCGCACCCAAATCGCCGACGAGGTCTTTTCCCTTTCCGGGAGCGACCACGACAACCGCGACCGGAGTCCCCACGGCCGCCGCGGCAGCGAGAGTCGACCCGGCGCTGGTCGCGAGCGTGCCCGCGGGTGTCGTTTCGATGAGAGCAAGGATGTTAGGCATTGTGTCGTCCTAAATCAATCGGTTGGCTACGAGGTAGTCGGCAAGTTGTTCTGCCGCCGAGCCGTCGTCGGTTACGACGGTTCCC
>CAMDKN010000125.1 GCA_945901035.1 Gulosibacter massiliensis
CCAATAGTGATGAGCACGAGATAGACCAACAACACAATCTGGGTCGGGTGCAGCGACAAACGACCGCGGAGTCGCTCTCGGAGGGAGGTCAGTGAAGCCACCACGCTAGATTACGCCCATAGGCTGGGGAAGTGAGAGTAGTGGTGGCGACTTGTTCCGTGGATTATGCGGGGCGTCTGACGGCCCATCTGCCGCTCGCAACCCGAACGCTGATGCTCAAGAGCGACGGAAGTGTGCTGATTCATTCGGATGGCGGTTCGTACAAGCCGCTCAACTGGATGAGCCCGCCCTGTGTCATCGACTTCATGGCACCCGACGAGGACCTCGCCGCGGCTGGGGTTCTCGAATTGTGGCGGGTGACACACGCAAAAACAGCAGACATGCTCGCGATTTCGATTTTCGAAATTCACCACGATTCAACCCACGAACTCGGTGAGGACCCGGGGCTCATCAAGGACGGAGTGGAAGCGGATCTGCAGCGCCTGTCCGCAGGGCAAATCGAGGTCTACGGGGAAGGATTTCAATTGATTCGGCGCGAGTATCCGACCGCGATTGGTCCGGTCGACATCCTCGCGCGCGATGCGAACGATTCCGTCGTTGCGATTGAGTTCAAGCGACGGGGGGACATCGATGGGGTCGAACAGCTGACGCGGTACCTCGAACTCCTCAACCGGGACACGAACCTGGCACCGGTAACCGGCATTTTCGCTGCGCAGGAAATAAAACCACAAGCACGCACCCTGGCCGAGGACCGCGGAATCCGCTGTGTGGTTCTCGACCTCGACGCCCTGCGCGGCGGCGAAACCGATCACGACAGGCTCTTCTAATGACCTACACCGCCGTACTGTTCGACCTCGACGGCACCATCGTTGATTCTGCACCCGGAATCTTTCACTGCTTCGAGCACACGTTTCGGATGATGCACCGCGATGCGCCCAGCCGCGAGGCGATGCGCCCGTTCCTTGGACCGCCGCTCGAGGAAACTTTTCGCGATTCGTTGGGGATGTCCGGCGACGACCTTGAGCGCGCGGTGGCCATCTATCGCGCCGAATACGCGGCGGGCGGGGCAATCACCGCCGAACTGTACCCCGGCGTGATCGATGTCGTTCGGGCCGTTCGAGCCGCGGGCATACCCGTCGCGCTGGCGACATCCAAAGTGGAATCGGGTGTGCGAATGGTTCTTGGGCATTTTGACCTGGTTGATGACTTCGATGTGATTGGCACTGCCGCGGATGATGAGTCCCGGTCACGCAAGGCCGACGTGGTTCAGTACGCGCTCGAATCCCTGAACGATGCGGGTGCCGACACCTCGCGAGTTGTTCTGGTCGGTGACCGCATCCACGATGTTCACGGTGCCGCCGTTCACAATGTCGAGAGCATCCTGGTGGAATGGGGCTACGGAAACCCCGCCGAATGGGATGCCGCTGGAGCACGCGCGTCAACCCCCGAGCATTTGCGGGAACTACTGGGGGTTTAACTCATTCGGAAACCGGCGAGCCGAGCCGAGTTCGCCACGACGAAAACGGACGAGAGCGCCATCGCGATTCCCGCAATCGCGGGACCCATCACTCCGGCCAACGCGATGGGGATTGCCAGCGCGTTGTACCCGAACGCCCACACCAGATTTCCGCGAATCGTTCCCAGCGTCGACCGCGACAGCCGAATCGAGTCGGCTACTCGGCGTAGGTCAGTGGTCACCAGCACGATGTCGCTGGTTTCAATCGCGACGTCCGTGCCGTGCCCCATTGCGATTCCCAGATCGGCTTGCGCTAGTGCCGCCGCGTCATTGATTCCGTCACCGACCATCGCCACGACCTCTCCACGTTGTTGAAGACTAACGATGAGGTCGCGTTTGTCGGCCGGGTTCATGGCACCGTAGAACTCGTCGATACCCACCTCTCGCGCAACCAATTCGGCGACCACCGTGTTGTCACCCGACGCCATGACGGTTCGTATTCCCAGTTTCGCGAGCGCCCGAATCGCGTCAATAGCGCTCGGTTTCACCACGTCACTGACCGCGATGATTCCAACCAGTCGGTCATCATGCGCGACGGCTACCAGTGAACGCCCCGCCGCAGCCCACGTCGTTGCTGCATCCGCGAGCGCCGGCGGGATTGGTGTGCCGCTCTCGATGAACCACTCGAGTGACCCTGCTCTCACGCGCTGCGAACCGAGCATTCCGGTGACGCCTCGACCCGGCTCGACGATGACGTCCTTCGCCGTTTCGGCCATCAACCCTCGGGTGGTTGCCTCCGCCACCACCGCACGGGCGAGCGGGTGGTCAGTTCCCATCTCGACACGCGCGGCGCTGGCCACGACGGTATCGGGTGAGACCGCGTCGGCCGCGACGTCCACGACGGTCGGGTGTCCGCTCGTCAGCGTTCCTGTCTTGTCAACGATGACGGTCGTGACACGACGCGTGCTCTCGAGAACGTCGGTTCCGCGAATGATGATTCCGCTGCGGGCTCCGCGTCCAGTCCCAGCAAGCAGAGCCATCGGTGTTGCCAGTCCGAGTGCACACGGACAGGCCACGACGAGCGTCGCCACGGCGATAGACACCGCGTGTGTCGCATCGCCCGAGATGGCGAACCACACGATTCCGCCGATGACTGCGGCCACAATCACGAATGGCACGAACACCGCCGAGATGCGGTCGACCAGTTTTTGGACAGGAGCTTTGCCCGCTTGGGCTTCTTCGACCATTCGGGTGAGCCGAGCGAGTTCGGTGCCGGCGCCAACCGCGGTAGCTTCGACCACTAGTCGACCCCCCGCATTGACCGTTCCGCCGATGAGTGTCGAGCCAGGACCGACGGCAACAGGCACACTTTCGCCCGTGACGGCACTCGCATCGATTGCCGACTGTCCCTCGATGATTCGGCCATCCGTCGGAACAATTCCGCCGGGCAGGACAACAACGAGGTCCCCCGTCTGGACGGCACCAGCGGGAACCGTTACTTCGCGTCCGTCGACGAGTAAGACGGCGCTCTTGGCGGCCGTGTTGAGCAGTGCGGTCAGCGAGATTTTGGCCGCTCGCTTAGAGCGCGATTCCAATAGGCGTCCGAGCAACACGAACGCGGTGACCACGGCGGCTGACTCAAAATAAAGCGAATGGGGGCTGTAGCCAAACAACGCCAACTCCATACGCATCCCGATCATGCCCGCCATCGTGAAAAACAGTGCATACATCGACCACAGGTAGGCCACCGCAACCCCGAGCGATACGAGAGTGTCCATGGTCGTTGCACCGTGGCGCGCATTGCGCAGCGCCGCTCGGTGGAATGGCCACGCCCCCCAGGTGACGATCGGCGTGGTGAGTGCGGCAGCCACCCACTGAAATCCGTCGAATTGCCAGGCGGGAATCATCGTGACAAGAAACACCGGTATCGCGAGGACAAGTGAAACGATGACCCGAGCCGTAAGCACAGGATCGACGGGGGCTTCGGTTTCGCGCTGGTCGCGATCGATGACGCGTGCGCCGTAGCCGACCTTGGTAATAGCCGCGATGAGGTCCGTCGCATCGGTCACCCCGTCAATGTCAATCGAGGCACGTTCCGTCGCAAAATTGACGGTCGCTGTCACTCCGGGAACGGTCGCCAGCGCGCCTTCGATCCGGCCCGCACAGGTCGCACAGGTCATGCCCTCCAGCGCCAGATCGACGTGGGTGCTCGGCATTAGAGGACTAGTTCGTAGCCGGCGTCGTCAATGGCCTTTTCGAGTGCCGCCGTATCAACCACGGTGTCGCTCTCAACGTGAAGTGTCGACTGGCCGTTCGCCACGAGGTCGATGGAGACGCCCGTCACGCCCGGCACGAGTGCCGCCGCTCGGGATACCGTCATCACGCAGTGGTTACAGGTCAATCCGTTAACCCCGAAATCTGTTGAACTCATCTGAAATTCCTTTCCTCGCCGTTTTCAACGTGTGTGGAACCGTATACATTCCTTCAACTCAGAAAATCTGGTGCGCAAGAGGGGACTTGAACCCCTACGCCCTTACGGGCACTGGCACCTGAAGCCAGCGCGTCTGCCATTCCGCCACTTGCGCGCGTCAGTCGACGTGCCCGTCA
>CAMDKN010000126.1 GCA_945901035.1 Gulosibacter massiliensis
TAAAAATCGGGTGTGTTGCGTCAACAATGCGAGAGTCTGAGGACATGAAGCCGACCGCCCCGAAAGTGACACCATCGACCTCGTCTGCTGAACGCCTCGTCCCGCCGACGACGCGCGAAGACCTGCGGGAGTGGGTTGACCAGATTGCAAGGCTGACCACACCCGACCGGATCCGCTGGTGCGACGGGTCGTTGGCGGAGCGCCAGGACCTCATCGACGAATTGGTTGCGGCCACGACACTCATTCCGCTCGACGAAGAACTTCGCCCCAACTCGTTCCTTGCGCGAAGCGCCCCCGACGACGTCGCGCGCGTGGAGGGGCGAACGTTCATCTGTTCCGAATCCGAGAGCGACGCCGGCCCGACCAACAACTGGTGCGACCCGGCAGAGATGCGGTCGACGCTGATGGGTCTCTTTGCTGGCTCGATGCGCGGTCGAACACTCTACGTCGTCCCGTTCCTGATGGGTCCCGTCGGCTCACCCGTCACCCGCGTCGGCGTTGAAATCACCGACTCCCCCTACGTCGTCGTGTCCATGGGGACCATGACGCGAATGGGACGCGTCGCCCTGGACATCATCGAAGGCGGCGCCGACTGGGTCCAAGCCGTTCACTCCGTCGGAGCTCCACTCGACACAGGCGAAGCGGATGTTCCGTGGCCGTGCAACCCAACCAAATACATCAGCCACTTCCCCGAGACGCGCGAGATTTGGTCCTACGGATCCGCTTATGGCGGCAACGCGCTTCTGGGTAAGAAAGCCTTCGCACTGCGAATCGGATCGGTAATCGCGCGCGATGAGGGGTGGCTCGCGGAACACATGATGCTCGTGCGGGTCACGTCACCCGAGGGTCAGGTCGCTCACATCGCAGCGGCGTTCCCCAGCGCGTGTGGAAAAACCAACTTCGCCATGATGCAGCCGACACTGCCGGGTTGGCAGGTAGAGACGCTGGGCGACGACATCGTCTGGATGTGGATTGATGACAACGGGCTGCTGCGCGCGATCAATCCCGAAGCGGGACTGTTCGGCGTTGCCCCCGGCACCAGCAACGCGACCAATCCGGTTGCGATCCAGACGCTCTGGGGCAACACGGTCTTCACCAACGTCGCATTGACCGACGACGGGGACGTGTGGTGGGAGGGGCTGACCAAAGACAAGCCCGATCACCTGATCGATTGGACCGGCGCCGAATGGACTCCGGCCAGCGGAACTCCCGCGGCACACCCCAACTCGCGCTTCACCGTGGCGATGGACCAGTGCCCGACCGCCGCGAGCGAATGGTCCGATCCGCGCGGGGTCGTCGTCGATGCGATTGTGTTCGGCGGGCGTCGGTCAGACACTATGCCGCTCGTCACCGAAGCGCGCTCGTGGGCTCACGGTGTGTACCTCGGAGCGACGATGGCCTCCGAGCGGACGGCGGCCGCCGAAGGCACGCTCGGCGAGCTTCGCCGCGATCCGTTCGCCATGGCACCTTTTACCGGCTACAACGTCGGCGAACACTGGGCGCACTGGCTGTCGATCGGCGAGCGCCTGCGCGTCTCGGGGCGCTTCCCCCGCATCTTCCACGTGAACTGGTTCCGCCGTGGCGAGGGCGGAGAATTTTTGTGGCCGGGCTTTGGCGACAACGTTCGCGTTGTCAAGTGGATGATGGACCGATTGCGCGGCGACATCAGCGGTGTGGACAGCCCCGTCGGAACATTGCCCAAGCCGACCGATATCGACCTTGACGGGCTCGAATTGAGCGAGTCTGCCGCGAATGCGATACTCACCGTCGACGCGGCGCACATCGAAGCCGATGCGCGCGATGTGCAGTCGTTGCTCAGCCTGATCGGGTCCACGGTTCCGCCGGAAGTCTGGGCCGAAAATGCCGAAACCATCGACAAGTGCGGACAATAATTCGTAATAATATCGTCACCCAAATTGGACGGGAATCGAGCATCCCAGCGGGTAAATTCGTAGTCATGCACCGAACTTCGTTGACGTCTGCGGCACGACTTTGTGTCCCCGCAGCGCTTCTGATTGTGACACTTGCGGGTTGCGCACCGACCGCCGAACCGACGACCGCACCCACGACCTCCGATTCGGCTGCACCGACCGAGCCGACGGTAGAGCCGACCACCCCGGTCGTCACCGAAACGTTCACGATGCCCGCCGATTGCACCGAGATTTTGCCCCCCGCCAACATCGCCAAATTCGAGTCGGACGGGGTTACCCTGTTGGCCGGTCCCGGCGGAAAATACGGTGACGAACTGATCACCGACCCCACGCCCGAAACCGTGGCGGGCGGAATTTCGTGTTACTTCGGCGTCGACAATGAAGACCTCAACGCCCTCACCGTGTCTTACCTCGTATCTGCGGTCCCTCTCGACGAGTCGACTCGCGCCGGGGTGATCGCGGACCTCACCGCCCAGGGACTGTTGCAGTCAACCGACGAGCGCGGTGACATCTCGTTCGGAGTTTTGGGCGGGGGCGCCGGTCAAACCACCGCGAACTACAACATCATCGCCGTCGACTCGTGGATCTCGGTGATTTCGTCGCAGAGCGGCGAAAAAGCGTTTCTCGCCGCCGTGAAACTCGCCGACGCGGTCCACATCAACACATACGAATAGTTCGTGACGCCCGACCTGCTGGCGGAAGTCCACCCGAGTTGGCTCCCCGCGTTCGACCGGGTGGCGCGGGAACGTGAGGATATCGCCGAGCGACTGGACGCCGAGCGACTTTCGGGAACGGCGATTGCCCCCGACGTCGCCGACATTTTCCGTGCCTTTCGCCATCCACTCGACTCAATCCGCGTTGTCATTGTTGGCCAAGACCCCTACCCGACCCCCGGACATGCGGTGGGGCTCGCGTTTTCGACCGCGCGGGAGGTGCGCCCGATTCCCCGGAGCCTCGCCAACATCTATCGCGAAATGCACGACGACCTCGGCATCGAGCCGTCCGCTCACGGCGACCTGACCCGCTGGGCTGAACAAGGGGTGCTGTTGGTGAACACCGCGCTGACTGTTCGAGTCGGTAGCGCCGGGTCCCACCGCGAATGGCCGTGGAAAGTTATCACCGGTGCGGCGCTGCGATTACTGGCGGATCGGGGCGGGCCGCTGGTCGCGATTCTGTGGGGTCGCGACGCCCAATGGTCACAACCGTTCTTGCCCGGCGTCGCCACCGTCGAATCCGCTCATCCCTCGCCACTCTCGGCTCACCGCGGTTTTTTCGGTTCGCGTCCGTTCTCGCGGGTCAACGACCTGCTGGTCGCGCAGGGCGCCCCTCCGATCGATTGGCGCGTTTAGAATCGCAGGCATGGGTTCAGTCGAGTTTCGACCCGTCACGGACGGCGATGTGCCCGCCATGCTCGACATCTACAACCACTACATCCAAACATCGACGGTCACCTTCGACCTCGACCCGTGGTCGGCCGAGGACATGAACCACAAAATCGAGACGGTCGCGGAACTCGGGATGCCATTCATCGTGGCGGAACTCGACGGCAACCTCGTTGGGTATGGCTATCTGTCAACCTGGCGCGAGAAGTGCGCCTACGAGACGACCATGGAGAACACGCTGTACTTGCGGGACAGCGCGCGCGGGGCCGGAATCGGGCGTTTGCTGCTGGATGAACTGATGCGACTCGGCCGTGAGGCCGGAGTCCGCGAGGTCATCGCCGTCATCGCCAACACTGCCGACGCAGCACCCTCGATTCGGCTTCACGAAAAGGCGGGATTTATTCGCGTCGGCGAGATGGACCGAGTCGGTCGCAAATTCGACGAGTGGATTGGTGTCGTGATGATGCAGAGGTCTCTCGCACACGAGTAGGTCCCTTCGTTACGCACTGTTTCACCCCGAGTAGTGACATCGTCGTGCGCTCTCTACGGTGGGGGTAACCCAACCCAAGGAGCCCACATGTCGTGGAAGTTTGAAACCCAACAGATTCACGCAGGTGCTGCACCGGATCCCGTCACGACTGCGCGGGCCGTCCCCATCTACCGCACCACCGCCTATGTCTTCAACGACTCGGACCACGCAAAGAACCTCTTCGCACTGGCCGAGTTCGGAAACATTTACAC
>CAMDKN010000127.1 GCA_945901035.1 Gulosibacter massiliensis
ACGGCGTCGGCTTTGCCCGACTCGACGATCTCGTTCGCCTGTTCGGGAAGCGTGATGAGTCCGACCGCGTTGGTGGGGATCTCGGCGGTTCGACGAATGGTGTCGGCGAACTCGACCTGATAACCCGGTCCTAACGGAATCGGAATTCCGGGGGCGATTCCCCCCGTCGACGTGTCGATCAGGTCGGCGCCGTCTTCGTGCACCCACCCGGCGACGGTGGCAACATCCGTCACGGTAATTCCACGTTCATCCCAGTCGGTCGCGCTCACCCGCACGAATACGGGAACC
Organism: Gulosibacter massiliensis; assembly: GCA_945901035.1. Classification (GTDB taxonomy): domain Bacteria; phylum Actinomycetota; class Actinomycetes; order Actinomycetales; family Microbacteriaceae; genus MWH-TA3. The sequence goes on from CAMDKN010000127.1 coordinate 289, forward strand.
GTGTCCCCAACCGCCTCGCGGACACCGCGAACCACTCGACGAAGTAGCCGCGCGCGATTGTCGAGGGATCCGCCGTAGTCGTCGGTCCGCTCGTTGGTGATGGGGGAGAGAAATTGGTGCAACAGGTAACCGTGTGCCGCGTGAATTTCGATGACATCGAAACCAGCGGTCAGAGACCGTTTCGCGGCCGCGACCCAATCGGTCACAATGTCGTCAATGCCCGCGGCATCGAGTTCGACGGGAGCGTCGTATTCGCCGAAGGCGATCGCGCTGGGGGCGACGGTCTGCCATCCGCCACGATCGCGCGGAGTGGAATTCTCGTAGTCCGCCCCCCAGCCGGGAGCGGTCGAACCTTTGCGTCCGGCGTGGGCCAGTTGAATCCCCGCCACCACGCCCTGCGAGTGAATGAAGTCCGTGATTCGAATCCACGCCGCCACCTGCTCGTCGTTCCAGATACCGACGTCGTGAGGTGAAATTCGGCCGACCGCATTTATTCCCGTCGCTTCGGCCATCACGAGACCTGCTCGGCCAACCGCGAACGAGCCGAGGTGCGCGAAATGCCAATCGGTGGGGATGCCGTCCTGTTTCGCCGAGTACTCACACAGCGGCGCCAACCAAATTCTGTTGGGGAACGTCACGCCGCGAATGGTGAGGGGTTGAAACAGGGCGGGGACAGTCATAACACTCCTAAGGCTCTATTCAGTTTAGGACGAGAGCTCGGCGGAATAGGCTATGGGCATGGGCGTAGAGGTATTTGATGCGAGCGATGCCGCAGCCGAGTATCGCGCGCCCACAGCACTCGACCACAAGTACTCGCGCGGGGTTCTGGGCTTTGCCACAGGATCGACGGCGTATCCCGGGGCCGCTCTGTTGGGTGTCGATGGTGCGCTCGCCACCGGGATCGGGATGGTCCGTTACGTCGGACCCGCCGAAGCAACCCGCCCGCTGCTCGTCCGTCGACCCGAAGCGGTTCTCGGATTCGGCGCGGTGTCGGCCTGGGTCGTGGGTTCGGGAATGGTCGAAACCGACCTCGAAGCAATGGACCGCGCCCGCCGAGCGCTAGGTGAGGGCAAGCCGACCGTGGTCGACGCCGGCGCACTCGGACTCTTGCCCGCGATGGGCCTCGTCATCGCCACGCCTCACGCCGGCGAAATGGCCAAAGTGTTTGGTGTTTCGCGGCACGCGGTCGAGGGCGCACCCGCCGAGTACGCCCTTCTCGCGGCATCTCAGTGGAACGCGACGGTTGTCCTCAAAGGATCGACGACGTCGATTGCGAATCAGTTCGGCGATGAGTTTTCCGTCTCGCTCGCTCCGCCGTGGCTCGCCATCGCCGGTGCCGGTGACGTTCTGGGCGGGGTGATGGGCTCGATGCTCGCCACTCGAGCCAGTGAACTCGCCGCTCGCCCCCGTGATCTGGCCCGAATTGCGGCCGCGTCCGTCGTCATTCACTCTCTCGCCGCGCAATCGGCATCATCGGGTGGCCCGTTCCTGATGGACCAACTGGTTGCCGCGATTCCGTCGGTCATTCGCACCCTGTTGTCGCGATGAACCGCGCGCGGGCCGTCGCGGTCTGGGTCACATTCGGGCTGGTCCACGCGGTTCTCGTGCTGGAAAATCTGTTCGCACCGAACGGTCCCCTCGGCGACGTTCAGGTCACGTATCCCGCGTGGTGGATTGCGGCGTTGACCTCCGGCGATTACCCCGGACTCACCGCTCCCGGTGTCTATCCCTTCCTCGCGCTCTTTCCCATCGCCATCGCGACCGAAGGCGTCGCGGCATGGTTCGCTCTCGTCGTGATTGTTGACGCGATCGCCCTCGCGTTTGTCGCGCGACGAAGCATCACCGCGGCCTACGTGTGGCTGGCCTTCCAACTCGCACTCGGCCCCATCGCTCTCGGACGAATCGACGCTGTGACCGTCGCTCTCACCGTCATCGCGGTGACCATCCTGGAACAATCCCCGCGAGCCAGCGGTGTTCTCGTCGCGGTCGCCACCTGGGTGAAGGTGTGGCCCGTTGCTATCGGACTGGCCGCGATGCGCTCGGCCCGTTTCGCCTCCTTCGCCCGGTGGTCGATCGGAACCGCAGTGGCGCTCGCGCTGGCGGCAATCGCCATAGGCGACCGTTTCTCGGTGTTCAGTTTCCTGTCCCAGCAACAGGGCCGGGGAATTCAGGTCGAAGCCGCCGCGGCCACCCCCTGGCTGTGGGATGCGTGGGCGGCGGGGGAATCGGTCGTGACGTACTCGGCCGACATCCACACGTTCGAAATCGTCGGGTCGGGGACCACTCTGGTCGCCCAAATGCTCACGATCGCCCAGGTGCTGGTGCTGCTGGCGGTCGGAGTCGTGCTCGTTGCCCGTCGCCGGTCCGCGACCTCGGTCTCCGTCTCGTTCGGGTACTCTCTGCTCGTGTTGGTGAGCCTGCTCGTCACGACAAACAAGGTCGGTTCACCGCAGTTCGTGTCGTGGTTCGCCGTTCCCCTGGTCGCGATGGTGTTGGTCAACGCTTCCCGTGCCACGACGGTTCTGGTGGCATTGATCGGTTCCGTTGCGGTTCTCACTCACGTGATCTACCCCTACGCCTATTTCGCGTTCCTCGAACTGCGGACGGTGCCGTTGGTGTTGGTGACGGTTCGCAATCTCGCTGAGGTCGCTCTGCTCGTCACCTCGTCGGTGGTGTTGCTGAGGCAGTTACACGTCGAAAAGTTGGCGAAGCAGTTCGCCGACCTCGACATCGGCAATCAAAAAGGCGTCGTGCCCGAACGGTGACGACATGATGTGGGCGTCACGGCCGCCGACGTGATTCGGCAGATGTTCGGCGAGCGCAACCTGTTGGGCGAGGGGAAACAGACGGTCGGAATCAATTCCGAGGACGAGCGAGCGGGCGGTGACACTTCCGACCACGTCGGCGAACGAGCCGCGGTCGCGGGTGACGTCATGCGAGTTCATTGCTTCCACCAGCGTGACGTAGGAATTGGCGTCGAATCGCCGCGTGAACTTGTTGCCGTGAAAGTCGAGGTACGACTCGACCGCGAATCGACCGCCTGACCCGAGAGGACTGATTTCGCTCTGCCAGGCTCGATCGAAACGGTCGTTGAATTCGGCCGGCGAACGATAGGACAACAGCGCCAGCCGGCGGGCGAGGGCGAGCCCGCGATAGGGGCCTTCGTCCTGTTCGTAAAAATTCCCGCCCGAATACAGCGGGTCCATCCGAATCGCTTCGATTTGGACTGAGTTGAGTGAAATCTGATCGGCGCTCGTCACGCCACACGTAGCGAGGAGCGCAAGCCGCTCGACCCCGTCCGGGTACAGGACCGCGTATTCGAGAGCGCTCATTCCGGCGGCGCTGCCGCCGACAATGCCGGCCCACCGCGCGATCCCCAATGTTTCGGCCAATTTCTGTAGGGCTCGGGTCTGGTCGCGAATCGTCAGATACGGAAATCGAGATCCCCATTCGCGGCCGTTCGCGGTGACCGATGACGGCCCCGTCGATCCTTGGCATCCGCCCAGGGTATTCGCACACACGACGAACCAGCGCGAGGTGTCAATTCCCAAACCGTCACCAACGACACCACCCCACCAGCCAGCCGTTGGGTGCCCGGCCCCGGGCGGCCCGACGACATGGGAAGCGGCGGTCAGCGAATGGATGATGAGGACCGCGTTCGACATGTCGGCGTTGGGCGTTCCCCACGTCTCGTAGGCAAGGCGCGCACGCGGAAGTGTCTCGCCGCTGTCGAGGGGCAGGTCGCCTAATTGAGCGAAA
>CAMDKN010000128.1 GCA_945901035.1 Gulosibacter massiliensis
GGGACACTCCGGCAAATGCGTAGGAGACGAGTCGCATCGAGGGGGTGAGGCCGTAACGGGCGACCGCGTCGGCTCCGGCCAGGAGGGACATCGTCGCCCCATCGGTGAGTGGAGACGCGTTTCCCGCCGTCACACGACCGTCCTCGCGAAAAGGTGTGGAGAGCGACGACAGCGACTCGAGTGTTGTGGCGGGGCGTAGTTGTTCGTCGCGGTCTGCAACGCCGTGCGGGGTATCGATTGCGACCAGGTCGGGCTGGATGTGACCCGCTTCGTAGGCCGCCGCTGCGCGCCGCTGACTTTGCTCGGCGTAGGCATCGGTTCGCGCTTTCGGGATCGCCGGCAATCGGTCGTGAAGAATCTCCGCGGGGAAACCCATCGCCAGCGACTCGGGTGTGAGCAGTCCCTGTTCGAGCATTGCGGGATTGGCCTTCGCCGCGAACTCCATTGGGTGACGACCCATGTGTTCGACTCCACCGGCGACAGCCATTTCGATCTGTCCCCAGCCGATTCCCGAGCCGAGCGTGGTCATCGCGGTCATTCCGCCGGCGCACATACGGTCGATGGCGAACCCGGGCACAGAGGAGGGAAGTCCCGCGGCGAGTCCGACGGTCCGTCCGAGAGTGAGGCCCTGGTCGCCCTCTTGGGTAGTTGCCGCAACCGCAACGTCATCAATCCTGTCGAGTGGAACCGCCGAGTTCCGCGCCAACAACCCGCGGAGCGTGTGAATGGCGATGTCGTCAGCGCGGGTGTCGCGATAAATACCCTTCGCGCCGGCGCGCCCGAATGGACTCCGCATCCCATCAATGTAAAAAACTTCGTTGGCCACGAGGCCCTCCGTCTCTCGGTTGTGGACTCCGTCCGCGTTATTCGTCGACGTCCGCGGCCGCGGCGAGGAACTGCGTTGGGTCTGCGGCGACGCGCTCGAAGCAATCATTCAATTGTCTATGAATCAACTCTATTTGCCAGTCACGCGCACCGGCTTCGCCCAAACAGTGCGCGATCGACTGCGGGGAAAATTCGTCGGGCGGTTCAAAGCAGATCTGGCGAATCATCTCGGGCAATGCCAGATTTTCCACCGGAATCGACACGGACTCGGAGATTTCTGCCAACGCGGCGCGTACACACACAAATCGCGCGTACGCCTCCGGATGCCGGTCCTTCCAGTTCCGGGGAGTCGAAAGACCCGTCCCGCGGACCCGCATCGGGGGAAGGTCGTCGGTCGTGAGACCACGTTCGATCGCGTCCCACCACCGCGCCAGTTCCCGACGGGAATGTCGGCCGCTAAACGTCTTGTTCCCGGCCAATGCCGCTCGTGACGAGGGAAGTTGCGCGGCGGCGGCAACGATTGCTCGGTCGGGAATCACCCGACCCGGTCCCATATCGATGGACTGGGCGAACTCATCCCGAGCCGTCCACAATTCTCGAGCGACAGCGAGTTGTCTCGTGGTCGTCAACGATTGAAGGCCGGACAGTCGTCGCCACGGATCGGCTCGGGGAGGGGCCGGTTGCCAGTTCAACAGGTGCGCAAATTCCTGTTCGGCGATAGCAAATTTGCCGTCGTCGAGAAGGCGCTTCGCGAGCGCGTCTCTCAGGTCGGGCAGCAGTTCCACGTCCAGGGCGGCATAGGTCAACCAGTCGTCGGGCAGTGGCCGTGTCGACCAATCTGCGGCCGAGTGTTCCTTGGCGAGATGTAACCCCAACAGTTCCGAAACCACCGTGCCCAGCCCGACCCGCGGCAGACCCGCAAGGCGCGAGCCCAGTTCGGTGTCGAAGATGGCGGTGGGCGTCAGTCCCACTTCGGCGAGGCACACGAGGTCTTGCGTGGCCGCGTGAAGAATCCATTCATCGGTGACGAGCAGAGCGCCCAGCGCCGACAGGTCGTCGAACGCGATTGGGTCGATGAGGTGTGTACCGCCCCCTCGTCGACTCACCTGGATCAGATAGGCGCGCGCCGAGTAGCGAAAACCGCTCGACCTCTCGGCGTCCACGCCGAAGGGTCCGTGCCCCGCAGACAACTCCGCGATAGCGGTGGTGAGGCCATCTTCGGTATCGACAACGCGCGCGGGCCGCGCCAACGTAGCAGGGGGCAGCGCCACAGGATCGCTGGCGTCAAGCTCTTCCGACATCAACGGCCCAACGACACAACGCCATCGGGTTGCGCCTCAAATCCTGCGACGTGGAGCACGAAACGCGCCCACGCCTCAGCGTGAGGCCGCAGAGTACCCGTCGCGGGGGACCACGACGCCCGAACCTCAATCTGTGAACCTTTGCCCTGGTTCGCAAGTTCGCCGAACCCGACCGACACGACGCGGGTGACCGTCGCGGCGGGATGGGTGTGCGCCGCGCCACAGTGATCGAGTGACTCTCGCAACCACGACCACGCCACCTCGGCGAGTTCGTCGTGGCCACCCATCAGGGGTTCGATCGGCGATTGCGCGAAAATTATGGCGCGAGTGCGTCCTCCCCAACCCTCGGGCTCGCCCGGGTCGTCCAGAAAAATCAGTCGGCCTGTCCCTCTGTCGTGTTTGCCCGGACCGGCCGTGACATCGGCGGCGAATGCGAGCGCATGGGGAGCTAAACCGGTTGGAGCATCGATGGGGTGAACATCGAGTCCAGTCGGCCACGCAATGCCGTTGAGCGAATCGGTGAGGTCCTGGAAATACGAAGGGGATGTCGAGTCGTTACTCACGTTCTCAATCTAGGGTCGGCGATGACTGCCGCTTTTGAGGCGCGCCGCCCAGCCGGCGACGCGTGTAGTGGTAGCCGTCGGCATCGTGTGCGACATTCGAGAGCGAACCCCCGACATCGGGAGCCACCAGGCCGGGGGTGCTGACGCCGAGACGGGGAGACAGGGTCTGGCACCACTCGTCGACAACGTCGGCGTCGAGAAGTGTGTGGACCAGGGCGAGACCCCCGTCACACACGATTCGTCGATAACCGAGCTTTCGGACGGCAGCGATAATCGCAGCGCCGGTGAATCGAGGCAACACGACACCCGTGGTCGCGTTCGGCGCCTTCCCCGATTGTGCGTGGAGCACTGTCACGGTGCCGCGCGCACGTTTGATGGCGTCGAGGGGGATGTTGCCCGACTTCGAGACGATGACGACATCGCCCTTTCGTGGGACGGAATCCGGTTCGGCTCTCACTGTCGCGCCACCGATCAACACGACATCAGCCAGGTCCCGAAGTGTCGTCAAGCTGGCGCGGTCACCGGGGCCCGAGAGGTCGCTACTCGAGCCGGTGTCACCGACCGTATTCCCCAACGCGTCGGTGACGAGATTGACTCGAACCCACTCGGGTCCCAACGTGTCCCACCAGGCCGTCAGGTCGGTAGAGTTTTGGGAGTCCACCGCGAATACCTCGGGGTAGTCGTTATCGATTCTCATAGAAATTACTTTTCCACCCAGTGTGGTGAAGTTTTGGAGGCTGGCCCCACTGTGTCGCGCATTTCCCTGGCGGATCGAACGCCCTCGTTAACGACGGCCCAGATGCTGCAACATCTGGTTCCACCCCCGCAGTTCGAGGCGGCGTCGTTCGATTCGTACGTGCCGGATTCGGCGTTTCCCTCGCAGTCCGAATCGCGCGAAGCAGCGAAGGCGTTTGCGCTCGGCGGCGGCGGCACGCGTTTTCGAAAAAACCCATCAAACAGGGCGGGTTTGTATCTTGACGGCGGTTTTGGTGTCGGGAAAACGCACCTGCTTGCGGCGGCATGGCACCGCGCGTCGGGTCGCAAATATTTCGGAACATTCATCGAATACACGGCTCTCGTCGGCGCGCTGGGATTCGCCGAGACGACCACGGCCTTGACCGGCGCCGATTTCGTGGCGATTGACGAATTCGAACTGGACGACCCCGGTGACACCATGATGCTGTCGCGACTCTTGGGCGACCTGATGGGGGGCGGAACGCGGGTGATGGCGACGTCCAACACACCCCCGAATGCGCTCGGGGAGGGTCGCTTCGCCGCCGCCGATTTCCTTCGCGAGATCAGTGCGCTGGCGGACCGGTTCGTGATTCTGCGAATCGATGGGGTGGACTA
>CAMDKN010000129.1 GCA_945901035.1 Gulosibacter massiliensis
ATAGGCCTCGAGAGTTACCTCACCGAGCCGCGGGTCATTCCAAACCCCGCGGGTGCGATCCGATTGCTCCCCGGCTAGCCATGCGAGTGCCTCGGTTTTTGTGGCGTAGGTAGCCGGTGAGATAAACCGGTTTCCCTCGTGCCGGTAAAACGCTCTCCACCGGCCGGAGGGGAGTTGCTCGGCGGTGCCGAACGTGTTGCGGTGCTTACGTTTTGTAGCCATGTTGTTGCCTCTCTAGTATTAGTTAGTACACGTTGGTACACGAGAGGGCCTAAACACGCTCTAAACCGTTGTCGCTCGAGGTTTCTCGAGCTCCGTTTGTTCCGCGTATTAGCGCGGTTTTATCGGTCTGGAGGGGATGACGGGAATCGAACCCGCGTAATCAGTTTGGAAGACTGGGGCTCTACCATTGAGCTACATCCCCACAGGGGAGCCTATAACAAACTGTGGCGGGCGAGAAATCCACCACCCGCTAGACTGGGGGCGCGTCGTGGATTTTTCCGATCACGAGGCCCGGGGCGTAGCTCAGCTTGGCTAGAGTGCCCGCTTTGGGAGCGGGATGTCGCAGGTTCGAATCCTGTCGCCCCGACAACGTCGTTCAGTCCGTATTTACCGAGGAGTTACCGAGTGCCCACCACCATCGTCGAGACCCTGTCGGATACCCGAGTCAAGTTGCAGATTTCGGTCACCCCAGCCGAGTTGAAGCCGTCGATCGACCACGCCTACCAGCACATCGCCGAGCAGGTTCAGATCAAGGGTTTCCGCAAGGGCAAGGTTCCGCCGCAGCTCATCGACCAGCGGGTTGGTCGCCAAGAGGTCATCAACCACGCGGTGAGCGAAGGCGTCGACCGGTTCTTCCGCATGGCGACCGAGGCGGAGAAAATCCGTACGCTCGGCCGCCCCGAAATCGTCGACACCAAACTGCCGTCGGACAAGGATTTCTCGGGGGACCTCGTCCTCACGATCGAGACCGACGTTCGCCCCAAGGTGGCAATGCCCAAGTACGACTCGCTCAAGGTGTCGATTGAAACCTCCGAGGTCACCAAAGACCAGGTCGAGGAAGAACTTCTCGCGGTCCGCACCCGTTTCGGAACGCTCGTCACGGTCGAGCGCCCGGCGGCGAAGGGCGACTTCGTCGTCATGGACCTCACCGCGACCATCGGCGGCAAGGCCGTCGACACAGCGTCGTCGATTTCCTACGAGGTCGGGTCGGGTGACCTGATTGAAGGACTCGACGAGGCCGTCGAGACGTTGACCGCCGGCGAGACCACGACGTTCAAGTCGACTCTGGTCGGAGGCGACCACGAGGGCGAAGAAGCCGAGATCGAAATCACGGTCAACCAGGTGAAGGTGCGCGAGGTTCCCGAGGCGGACGACGAGTTCGCCCAGGTGTCGAGCCAGTTCGACACGATCAAGGAATTGCGCGACGACCTGAAGACCCAGATCGAAAAGCGCGCGGTGTTCGACAACGGGGCCAAGGCGCGTCAGGCTCTGCTCGACCTCCTGCTCGAGAAGACGAACATCGCGGTGCCGCAGAATATCATCGACGACGAGGTTGAACGCCACTTGGCGAAAGAGGGACGCGAAAAGGACGACGCTCACCGCGCCGAGGTCACCGAGTCGACGGGCCGGTCGTTCCGCACCCAGATTCTGCTCGACGAACTCGCCGAGAAAGAGGGCGTCCAGGTCGGTCAGGACGAGCTGTTGCAGTACCTGATGCAGTCGGCCCAGCAGTACGGCATGGACGTGAACGAGTTCATCAAGATCGTGTCCGAAAACGGGCAGGTCCAGGGCATGGTCGGCGAAGTCGCCCGCTCCAAGGCACTGTCGAGCGTGCTGTCCAAAATCACGGTCACCGATTCGAAGGGCAAAGCCCTCGACCTCACCGAATTCACGAGTGTCGCCAACTCGGCGGTCACCGACCCCGTCTGGGGCGATGGTCACGACGGTCATGACCACGACGACCACGACGGACACAAGCACTAAATCCGTTCTCACGCCATCGGGTTCGTTTTCGGCCCGCGGTGATAACCTGCTCAAATGAAGAAATCCACTCTTTGGGGCGTCATCGCCGGCTCGACTGTTCTGTTGCTCGTCGGCGGAGGGCTCGGGCTGGGAAACTACATCTACACGTCGGCAACGTCCGTTCCCTGCGCCATCAATGACGATGACCTGGACAACACTCCCGAATACTTCGAGACTCCGGGCAAAGACAACGGCCCGTTTGAGGGCTCGGGGTGGGACAAGTGGATTGGGTACGACCTGTCCGCGTGGTGGCTGGTGGACGTTCCGTACGAACCGACAACCATCCCCGTCGCTGACGACATCGACCTCGCCGCCTGGTGGATCACCCCGACCGAGGGCAACGGCAAGACCGTCATCGTCACCCACGGAATCGGAACGTCGCGCCGCGACTTCAACACGCTTTTGCCCACCACCATGTTGGTCAAGGGGGGCTTCAATGTCCTTCTCGTTGACCGTCGTGACGAGGGCGAATCGACGTGCACCGACGGCCGCCACTCGGCCGGACAAGAGGAATCGGACGACTTCGCGGTCGTGGCCGACTGGCTCATCGCCGAGAAGGGAATCAAGGCCCAAAGCCTCGGCATGTTCGGAGTCTCGGGTGGCGCCGTCACCACCAGCCTCGTCCCCGCAAAGACGGAGAACGTCAGCGCCTTCGCCATGGAGGGAACCATTTTCGACTTCAGCGCCGCCGCCGAACAAGAGCTCGAGTTCCAGGGGTTCCCGGGCTTCCTCTGGCAGTTCGTCCTCGTGGCCGCCCAAGTTTTCCACGGAGTCAACCTGACCGAAACGGCTGTGACCACCGCGATTGATGCCGCCGGCGACCGCCCGATGCTCGTGTTGCACGGTGATGCCGACCAACGTCTCGATTATCAGTCGTCGCTCGATTTCGTCGAGTACGCGAAGTCAGTCGGGGCGGACATCACCCTGGAAACCTTCGTGGGCGCGGATCACACCGAAGGCATGTTGTCCGAAACCGATCGCTACGCGGCCGTACTCGTGTCATTCTTTGACGCGAACCTGACGCCCTAGGTTTCACGCCGCCGTCGAGGGTTTTGCCCTCGGCGAAATCGGCTCGGCGTGCCGTCCGCACTGGGTACGCTTGCAACTAAGCCACCAAGGAGTAATCAATGAGTGATTCTGTGTTTCCCCCCAACGTTTTCGACCGCCTGCTGAAAGACCGGATTATCTGGCTCGGCAGCGAGGTCCGCGACGAAAACGCGAACGAGATTGCGGCCAAGTTGCTGCTGCTCGCGGCGGAAGACCCCAAGAAGGACATCTATTTGTACATCAACTCGCCGGGCGGTTCGATCACGGCGGGGATGGCGATTTACGACACGATGCAGTTCGTTCCGAACGACATCGTCACCGTGGGAATCGGTATGGCCGCGTCGATGGGACAGTTCTTGTTGTCCGCCGGAACCAAGGGCAAGCGCTACATCACGCCGAACGCCCGCGTCCTGCTGCACCAGCCGAGTGGCGGCTTCGGTGGAACCGCGAGCGACATTCAGACTCAGGCGGAACTCATCAACGACATGAAGAAGCGTCTCGCGGAAATCACCGCCGCGGCGACGGGCAAGACGGCGGAACAGGTCTCGAAAGACGGTGACCGCGACCGTTGGTTCAGCGCTCAAGAGGCCCTGGACTACGGCTTTGTCGAACACATTCGGGCATCGGCTGACGATGTCATCGGTGGCGGCGGAACGAACACGAAGTAGGGGACAGACACATGAACTTTGACACCAACGACAACGGCATCGCCGTCCCCGAGAACCGCTACATCCTTCCGCAGTTCGAAGAGCGCACGGCCAACGGCACCCGCTTTCTCGACCCTTACGCCAAGTTGTTCCAGGACCGCATCGTGTTCCTCGGTGTTCAGGTTGACGACGCGTCCGCCGACGACGTCATGGCGCAACTGTTGGTCCTCGAGTCGCAAGACCCCGATCGCGACATCATCATGTACATCAACTCACCCGGTGGCTCGTTCACCGCGATGACGGCGATCTACGACACGAT
>CAMDKN010000130.1 GCA_945901035.1 Gulosibacter massiliensis
GTCATCAACTTGAAGTCAGCGTTGGCGTCCACGTTGTCCTCGTAGAAGCAACCAAGGATGTTTCCATCCGACGTTGCGAGTGCAGGAATCGAACGGCCACTCTTGGTGAATTCACCAAGCGACGACACCATAACCGGACCGAAGTCGGACATGATCACGTCGATCTGGTCGTACTTTGCGATTGCTGCGGTGAGCACCTTCTGAGTGAGAGCTGCATCCCAGTTGGTAACTTCGAAGGGCTGCTCACCGATGTACTTGTAGATACCCGTACCGTCACCGAGAACCGATTCAAAGCCCGTGCGCTCGTCGACACCCTGGCTGTTTCCAGCAGGACCCGAGAGGAACAGGATGTTTGCACCGTCGGGGAAGTTGGCCTTGGTCCACTCGCCCCAGTTCTTGCCGTCCGTGACGAAGTCGCCACCGACCCAGAGGTTGAAGTCCTCGCCGGCGACGCCACCAGCGTCAACGCGGTAAGGAACCGTGACAACTCCGGCAGCGTACGCGTCACGAAGTGCAGGAAGGATTGCTGGTCCTGCATCGGGGAACACGACGAGTGCCTTGACACCCTTCGCGACCATGGCGTTGATGTCAGAGATTGCCTTGGTGGTGTCTCCCTGGCCGTCTGCATAGAGCAGCTCGGTAACACTAGAACACTTGGCAATCTCATCCTGAGCCGAAGCCGTGGTGACGAGACGCCAGTTGTTTCCACCGAAACCGTCAGTGAGACCCATGGTGATTTCGGTTGGTCCACACCAGTCGGGGCGTTCGCCCGCGGCGGCGTCGGGGCCGGAATCGGTAGTGCTTGCACAACCCGCTAGCAGCAGGGCGGCGATTGCTGCAGCAGAAAGCGCTGCAGCGACATTACGACGACGAATCATCTATGTCTCCTCCATTTGTTTGCGTGACATCACTGTCGCGCATATTGTGCTTCTAAGCCGTCGGCAAAGAAGTTTGGTGCTCCCCGCGACGTTGAGTCGACAGGAATTTTTGAAGGAACGATCTCACGCGAGACCAGTTCACGGTGTAAATGGCAACGCCGATTGCGAGTGCCGCGGCTTGAACGAGCGTTCGGATTGCGAAATTGACACCGAGCGCCAACACGAATTGATCCAGTTGAGAAAGGAAGACTGCGGCGATGACCGTGGCGGTGGGAATACCGCGACCGCCCAGCAGAGAAGTTCCGCCGAGTACGACGACGGCAACCGACGGGAGAAGGTAGGCGCTACCCATCGAGCCGTTGGGCTCAGAGATGACCCCGGCGATCATGATGCCGGCGATTGAGTACAGCACCTGTGCCCACACATACGCCATGGCCTGGTGCGTCTTGGTTCTGAGTCCGGACACCATGGCCACGGGAGCGCTCGCCCCAATCGATTCGAAACGGCGACCCGGAACGGTTTTACGCAAGACGAAAATCACGGTCAGTAAGACTGCGGTTGCGATGAAAACCGAGTTCGGAATTCCCACGGTGGATCCGCTCACGACGGTCAAGAGCAACTCTGTTGTCATGCGGGGGATGCCTTGTGTGATGAGCATCACGAACCCGAACAGGAGTGAGTTGGTGCCGAGGGTTGCGATAATCGGGTTTAGCTTCAGGAAGCCGATCAAGAACCCGTTGAAAAGACCGATCGCGATTGCGGCAACAAGGGCCACGATTACCGCCGGCACGAGCCGACTGTCTTCCATTTCCGGGAGCGCCGAAACGATTACCGCGGCGAGCGAAACTGATCCGGGGACAGAAAGATCGATTCCGGCCTGCTGAATCACGAGCATTTGCCCGAGCCCGACAATTGCCAAAATCGCCGCGAAGGGAATCATGCTGCCCAGAGGACCCGGAGCGACGCTCGTCGGGGCGATTACCGCGCTCAGGACGAAAAGAACCACTGTTGAAACCAGAACGGTCAACAGACCTTTTGAAACCTGAAAGCGGGGTCCCTTCGACAGGGTTGCCGCACTCCGCTGTGCCATGTGCACTCCTTGGTACATTAGGTAAGTTCTATACTACTGAACATCTGTTGAGTGCTACTTTATGGAATGAAGCGGCCCTTGTGTGAGATTTTCGATAACGTTTCGGTGACACTTTACCGAGAGCACCCCGCTGGATACTGACGAATGTTGCCCCTAACGCCTCTTACCAGGGCTGACTTTCGATCACGGCAGGCGGGTTTGAGAACGCTTGTTGCTGTCTAGGCGAAATTGCGAAATTGCTGGTATCGTTCATCTAAAGTGAACATCGCTAGGAAATGGAGACGCGAACACATGAGCAACAATTCATCCCGCAGGGCACTCGTCGTGGGTGTTACCGGAATCTCGGGTCAGGTCATTGCCACGCAGCTGATGAAGGCTGGGTGGGAAGTCCACGGTCTTTCTCGCCGAACAGAAGGACTTCCGGCAGGCGTCCATCACATCAAAGCGGACCTTCTCAACGCGGACGAGGTCGTCACCGCACTCTCAGGACTCAAGCCTGAAATTGTGTTCATGACGGCGTGGATCAAGAAGGACTCCGAAGCGGAAAACATTGAGGTGAACGGCGCCACGATTCGCAACCTGCTCGCAGGTCTGAAACCCGACGGTGGCGTGCGACACGTCGCACTTCAGACAGGCCTCAAGCACTACCTCGGACCGTTCGACAATTACGCCAACGCGGTCATGGCCGAGACCCCATTCCACGAGGACGAACCTCGACTCGACGTTCCGAACTTTTACTACACCCAAGAAGACGAATTGTTTGCCGCAGCGAAAGACCAAGGATTCACGTGGAGCGTTCACCGTTCGCACACGATTTTTGGTCATGCGGTTGACAATGCGATGAACATGGTGCTCACACTCTCGGTGTATGCGGAAATTCAAAAAGCACTGGGCAAACCGTTTATCTACCCCGGTTCGACCCAGTCCTGGAACGGGGTGGTCGATGTCACCGACGCCGACCTCCTCGCCGAGCAACTCGTTTGGGCCGCCACGAACAAGGCTGGCGAAAACGAAGCGTTCAACATCGCCAACGGCGACACGTTCCGGTGGCGTTGGATGTGGCCGCAAATCGCCGAACACTTCGGACTGCCCTATGAGGGTCCCAAGGAATCGCACTTCCAGCCGCTCGAAGAGCAGATGAAAGATGCTGGTCCGGTCTGGGAGGAAATCGCGAAGAAGCACAACCTGGCGGTTTCCGATGTGACCAAACTTGCCTCGTGGTGGCACAGTGACAGCGACCTTGGTCGGCAGATCGAGTGCTTCACCGACATGACGAAGTCGCGCGAAGCTGGGTTCCTCAACTTCCGATCGAGCCCCAAGAGTTTCTTTGCGAACGTCGAGGCTTACCGCAAGGCGAACATCCTTCCCCGTTGATCTGAAACACCTCTCTTCCTGTTAGTCACAAAGTGGGGGCCGCCCGAAAGGACGGCCCCCACTTTGTGCGTTTCTAGAGTTGTGCGTTCAGCTCGATGTGCGCCTTGATGTTGTTCATCGGGTGCTGCGCGGCGTCGACCGCACCGAGGGCATCGTCGATGCCGAATCGCGCGGTGACCAACGGGGACAGGTCGATGTTTTTCGTTGACATGAACCGAATCGTCTCCTCCCACACACCGGGTGAGCCGATCGATCCCGTGATCGTGAGTTCTTTCGACTGGATTAAGCCGAGTTGTGCGGGGGCCGACTTGCCGACATCGATGCCGATGTACGCAATGCGGCCCTTGAATCCGGCAAGTTCCAGTGCCGTTGCCATGACGTCGGGGCGCCCGGTTGCCTCAACAACAACATTGGCACCGCGACCGTCGGTGTCTTTGTCGAGGACTGCCTTGATTTCTTCGGGGGTGCACACGATGTCTGCGCCGAGTTCGCGTGCTGCCTTCTGACGGAAATCAACGGGCTCAACAACAATGGTGCGAGCACCGAGCGCCTTCGAGGCCGCGGTGACGGCAAGGCCAATCGGACCGGCGCCGAGAACCACCAAGGTGTCGCTTGCGTTCACGTTACCGACGCGCATCAACGCGTAGTACGCAACACTGAATGGCTCAACGAGTGCGCC
>CAMDKN010000131.1 GCA_945901035.1 Gulosibacter massiliensis
CGCCAACATCGCCCTCGACACGGCGGGTCGTTCGTGGATTCCGGTGAAACGGTCGTGGCGACTGAATGAACGTCACTATGGCGCGCTGCAGGGCAAGGACAAAGCACAAACTCTCGAAGAGTTCGGCGCGGAACAGTTCCAGTTGTGGAGGCGGTCGTTCGATGTGCCACCGCCGCCCCTCGACGATGAGTCCGAGTTTTCGCAGGCTCACGACGAACGGTATGCCGGGCTCGGCGCGGATTTACCGCGTACCGAATCGCTCGCTCTCGTTATCGACCGCTTGCTTCCCTATTGGGAAAGCGACATCGCCCCCGACCTCCGGGCGGGGAAAACCGTCTTGGTGACAGCCCACGGCAATTCGCTTCGCGCTCTGGTCAAGCAGTTGGACGGAATTAGTAACGAGGACATCGCTGAACTGAACATCCCGACGGGAATCCCGCTCGTGTACACACTGGATGACGACCTCAAACCCATTGGCACAGCCGAATACCTGGATCCCGAGGCGGCGGCCGCGGGAGCGGCTGCGGTCGCTAATCAGGGGAAAAAGTAGCGCGCTAGCCCTCGGGCGTTTCCGACGGCGTCGGAATGGGCGTCGGCTCGGGCGTGAAGAGTGACGGCGAATAGGCGGTGTACAGCGGGTTGCTCGCATCGAGGACGGGAACCGCGAGCGTTGCCCCGTCCTGACCGCCGTACTGGAAGTACACGTCGAGGTATTGACCGGCGACCAGACCGAGACCGCGCACGATGATCGGGTAACCGTCGGCCAAGCCGATTTTGGTGAGGCCTTCGTTCGCGACGAGAGTGACATCGAACGCAGTGTCACCGCGGAATTCGGCGGTCACGTATTGCACGTTGGTGGTCGGGTTCACGATGGTGCCGATCAACGACGCGTCCCCACTGGCGTCGGTGATGATTAGGACGTTGCGGAATTTGAGGTCGCCGACGACGATGTTGAGACCGTCACCCGCCGAATATTCCTTTTGTGTCGCTGTCGGCACGAGCAGGCCACAACCTGCGGTTCCCGCAAGAAGAGCCGAGGCAAGGGCGACGGTGGTGAGAGCGCGAAGAGACACGGGGATTCCTTACAACGGTGGGGCGAAAAATCTGTTGTCAGTCTAGCGGAACGCATCGCGCACCTCGGGGGAAGTCGCGACCGTCCCCTGTGGTAAAATTGAAGTTCTGCTAAAGGAGATTCTGTACATGGCATTCAAAGTCGGAGAAACAGTCGTCTATCCTCATCACGGCGCCGCCAAAATTATCGCAATCACGGTCCGCGATTTTCGGGGAGAAAAACAGAAGTTTCTCAAACTTCAGGTCTCCCAGAGCAACCTCGAAATCATGGTCCCCGAGAGCATGGTCGAAGACGTCGGAGTCCGCGACGTGATCGACAAGGCGGGACTCAAGGTCGTGTTTGGTGTTCTCCGGGACCCCATCGTCGAAGAACCTGCCAACTGGTCGCGCCGGTACAAGGCGAACTTGGAAAAACTTGCCTCCGGTGATGTCATCAAGGTTTCGGAGGTCGTTCGCGACCTGTGGCGCCGCGAGCAGGACCGCGGATTGTCGGCGGGGGAAAAGCGAATGCTGGCAAAGGCCCGCCAAATCCTGATCTCGGAACTCGCACTCGCCGAAAAGACCGACGAAGAACGCGCCTCGAACCGCCTCGACCAGGTTCTCGCCTCCTAAATCCCCATGCCATCGGTCGGGCTCGTACTCGTCGCAGCCGGGTCGGGTGTTCGACTCGGGCGGGGTATCCCCAAAGCGTTCGTCGAAATGGATGGAGTCCCTTTGCTCACGCGAGCTCTCGATGTCGTGCGTGAACTTTCCCCCGCAGAAATTGTGATCGCGGGACCGCCCGCGCACCTCGACGAGGTTCGCGCACTGGTCGCCGAGTCGGGTCTCTCGGTGCGTGTCGTCGCCGGCGGGGAAACCCGCACCGACAGCGTCCGAAACGCGGTCGCGGCCATGCCGGCCGTCGACATCGTCCTCATTCACGACGTCGCGCGGGCGGCGACCCCGCTCGAGGTGTTCCACCGCGTCGTGGACGAAGTGGCCCAGACGAATGACGGGGTGATTCCTGTCGTGCCCGTGGTCGACACCATCGTCGTCGCTGACGAGGGCATCGTCACGGACAACACCGATCGTGCTCGGCTCAACCGAGTCCAAACCCCGCAGGGATTCCCCGCATCGCTCTTTGGCGAGGCGATCGCCGGCGCATCAGGGGATTTCACCGATGATGCAAGCATCTGGCGTTCGATCGGCGGCACTGTCCGCACGGTGGCCGGCGACGAACGCGCGCACAAGATCACGATCGAAGCGGACGTCGACGCCGTGTCGACAACCGCGCGAGTCGGACTGGGGACCGACACGCACGCTTTCGGCGACACCACCCCGTTGTGGCTCGGTTGTGTCGAATGGCCCGACGAAATCGGGCTCTCCGGCCATTCCGACGGCGACGCCGTCGCGCACGCCCTCTGTGACGCGCTCCTCGCGGGTGGCGGGCTCGGTGACATCGGGACTGTGTTCGGAACCGACGACCCCCGATACGCGGGGGCGCGGGGCGAGGTATTCATTCGCGGAGCACTCGAGAAACTGGGCGAAGCGGGATTCACCGCGCGTTCGGCGTCGGTCCAAATCGTTGGGATTCGACCGAAAGTCGGACCTCGTCGACTCGAGATCGAACGCACACTCAGCGCCATTACCGGTGTTCCGGTTTCGGTCAGCGCGACGACGACGGACGGTCTCGGCTTTACTGGCGAAGGCAAAGGCATCACCGCCGTCGCCATCGCTCACGTGACGACTCGATAACGCTCGGTAACATGGGCACGTGCCCATTCGTCTTTTCGATACCGTCACGCAGTCACTGCGTGATTTCGAACCGCGCACGCCGGGACAGGTCGGAATTTATGTGTGTGGCCCGACAGTGCAATCGTCGCCGCACATTGGGCACCTTCGAAGCGCACTCGTGTATGACCTGTGGCGACGGTGGTTCGCCTACCGCGGGTTCACCGTGACCCTCGTGCGTAACGTCACCGACATCGACGACAAGATCCTCGCGATTGGTGGCACCGAAGAGTGGTGGTCGCTCGCGGCCCGGGTCGAACGAGAATTCGCGTCACACGCCCTCGTTCTGGGGATTCTTCCGCCGACCGTCGAGCCGCGCGCCACGGGCCACATCACCGACATGATTTCGTTGATAGCTCGGCTGATCGACCGCGGCCACGCGTATCCGGCAGAGGACGGCACGGGAGATGTCTTTTTTTCCGTCGCGTCGTGGCCGGACTACGGTCACTTGACCCGTCAATCACCCGACGATGTTGAATCGGACGGTGCCGCGGACGAGCGGGGCAAAAAAGATTCACGGGATTTTGCGCTGTGGAAAGGTCGTAAATCGTCCGAACCCGAAACGGCGTCCTGGGAGTCCCCCTGGGGTCGCGGGCGCCCCGGCTGGCACATCGAATGTTCGGCAATGGCGACACGTTACCTCGGGACGGCGTTCGACATTCACGGGGGCGGTTTGGACCTGCGATTCCCCCACCACGAAAACGAGCTCGCCCAGTCTCGGGCGGCGGGCGACGAGTTCGCGACAACGTGGTTGCACAACGGACTGGTGACCATGAACGGTCGGAAAATGTCCAAGTCTCTCGGTAACGTCCTTCTCGCCGCTGACCTGTTGGCTCAGACCGACCCGGTGACCGCCCGCTATCTGCTCCTCGCCCCGCACTATCGATCCACGTTGGACGTTCACGAGGGTTCCGTTGCGGAAGCGGCGGCAGCCTGGGACCGTATCCGCGGTTTCGCCCACCGCACCGCGGGGCTTGTCACCGACACCGCCTCGGTGCCCGCCGCGTTCGCCGCGGCGATGGATGACGACCTCGCTCTCCCCACCGCGCTCGCGGTTCTTCATGACACCGTTCGCG
>CAMDKN010000132.1 GCA_945901035.1 Gulosibacter massiliensis
GCATCGAGCCAGACGACTGTATCCACCACTCCGCTCAACCCAGCCGCAGGCGTGTCGGAGGTTGGCGAATTCTCGGCGATTCGCCGAATGGCGTCTGCTTTGTCGGCGCCAGCGGCAACAGTCCACAAGTGGCGTGATCGATTCAGAACCCCCAATGTGAACGACAGCCTCTCGGCGGGCGGTTTGGGGGAGTCGCGCACGGCGATCACGGATACCGATTCGCTGTGGTCGCGACCGGGGAACAAACTGGCCGCATGACCGTCGGGCCCAATTCCGTTGAGGGCAACGTCAAACAGGGGAAACCCGTCGGGGTACTCAGCCAGAAACTCGTCCCGAGCCGTCTCAACGGACTGGCCATCGTCGTGCGGGAACGAATGCAGGTTCTCCGCGGGGATCGCAATATGGTCGAGCAACGCACCCCGCGCTTGGTGGTCGTTTCGGTCAGCGTGACCGGCGGGAACGAATCGTTCGTCTCCCCACCAAACATGAACCCGTGACCAATCGACGTCGTGTGCTCGATGGTTCCGTGACACTGCGGCCAGTACCCCGATACCCACGATCCCGCCCGTCACGACCACATCGGCCCGGCCGTGTGATGCCACCGCCAGCAGGATCTCGGTCAACAGTTGATCGGCGACGCGAACCTCGACGTCCAACCGCGTCGGCAACACCACGAATCGTCTGGTCATCAGATGAGCGGCGATTCCGATACGAGGAGAGGAAGTCCGACGGTCAGCACCCGTCCGAACACGACGTCCGGGTCGAGACGGCGAAGTTCTTCCGCCAAGCAATCTCCGAGTCCGCGCAGCGGTAGCGAAATCACGTGGTCGGGTTGCCCCGGCTGTGCCAACCGAGCGAAACCCGTTTCGGTGCGTTCGAGAACTATCGAGCCCGCTGTTGTGACAATCTCCGCATACAAAATGTTCCCGAGGTCACTTTTGCCTTTGAGTTCCAATTCCACGGGAACGCCGAGTTCAGTCCGAAGCCACGCAGCGAGCAGGATTGGCGCTGAGTTGTCGAGTGCCCCGCCAACTCGCGCGCCCACAATACCGAGATCGACACCCGAATCGAGTGTCGCGGCTAACAACGCTCGCCACTGGGTAATCCGAGTCCACCCAAGGTCGACGTCGCCGGGTACGTAGGCGTCCGCCAATATCCGCAAGAGTTCGACCGGATTGGAGGCGTTGATGGTGTCGGCGATGCGGTGACTCGCGACCTCGCCCAACGACGTTTCGGACATTCGGGGCGGTGCGGCGTCGGGCCACCAGGCAACCATGGCCGTGTCCGGCAACAACAGTCCGTTGACAAGCGATTGTGGGTCTGCGGTGAGAGCGTCCGATGCGTTGAGAATAATCACCTCGCTGGCTCCTGCGTCACCGCCGAGTCGCACTTCAGCGTTGAGCGGAACGGTCTGCGTGGCGTCCGAGACATTGTTGATCACGACGATTCGCATGGGGTGTTCCCTCGAAGCCTCGTTCGCCGCCGCAATGACCTTCTCTGATTTGTCCTCGTTTGTCGTGATGACGAGAGTGAGAACACGACCGAGCGCGACCGCTCCGCTTTCGTCACGCGCCTGTTGAAGCACACGGAGAATCTTCGACGTTGTCGTGTTGGGCAGGGGGATAATCACGGGCGCCGCCATTCCCGTCCATCGCGGCGCATCATGGCATGGGCCGATTCAGGACCCCATGATCCGGGGGCGTATTGTTCCGGCGTCCCCGCGGACGCCCAGAATTCGACGATCGGGTCCAAGATCTTCCAGGACAGTTCTACCTCTTCGTGACGGGGAAAAAGGGGTGGGTCGCCGAGAAGAACATCGAGGATTAGCCTTTCGTAGGCTTCCGGACTCGCCTCGGTGAAGGCGTGTCCATAACCGAAGTCCATGGTCACATCGCGCACCTGCATGCCCGCCCCCGGCACTTTCGAACCGAACTTCATGGTGATTCCCTCGTCCGGCTGCACGCGAATCACCAGAGCATTTTCCGACAAGCTACTGATCTGGTTTGCCTCGAACAAATACTGCGGCGCGCGTTTGAAGACAACAGCAATCTCGGTGACGCGACGACCCAACCGTTTCCCCGTCCGCAAATAGAAGGGGACCCCGCTCCAACGCCTCGTGTCGATATCGAGTCTCATCGCCGCGAATGTTTCGGTGGTGGACTCCCGGTTCATGCCATCCTCCGTGAGGAAACCCGGCACCTCAACCCCTCCCTGCCAACCTCCCGCATACTGGCCGCGGGCCGTACCCAGTGCCAAGTCAGTGGGAATCGTGATGGCCGAAAGCACCTTTTCCTTTTCCGCCCGCAAATCAGCGGCGTCAAACGAGACGGGTTCCTCCATTGCGGTCAACGCCAACAATTGCAACAGATGGTTCTGAATCACATCGCGTGCCGCACCGATTCCGTCGTAGTACCCCGCGCGTCCAGCGACACCCACATCCTCCGCCATCGTAATTTGCACGTGGTCGACGTAGTTGGAGTTCCAGATCGGTTCGTAGAACATGTTCGCAAACCGAAGGGCCAAAATGTTCTGTACCGTCTCTTTGCCCAGGTAATGATCGATTCGAAAGACATCATCCGGTCGAAACACCGATTCGACCACCGCGTTCAACTCACGAGCCGACGCCAAATCGGAACCAAACGGTTTTTCAATGATCACACGACGCCACTCGTTGCCGTGTGGAGTTGCGAGTCCCGAGCGCCGGAGTTGCTCGGTGACGACGGGAAACGATCGAGGCGGTATCGACAGGTAAAACGCATGGTTTCCCATCGTGCCACGGTCTCGATCGAGCTCGGCAATAGTTTTTTCCAACCGGTCAAACGCGGCGTTGTCATCGAAGTCGCCCGCGACAAAGCGTATGCCGGCCGACAATTGACGCCAGATGTCATCGCGAAACGGTGTGCGTGCGTAGCGCTTCACCGATTCGTGAACCACCTCCATGAAGTCCTGATCTTCCCAGTCTCGGCGTGCAAACCCCACGAGTGCAAAACCGGGCGGTAACAATCCTCTATTGGCGAGGTCGTACACGGCGGGGATCAATTTCTTCCGCGCAAGGTCGCCCGTTACACCGAAAATTACGAGTCCCGACGGGCCCGCAATTCGACCCAGACGACGGTCGTCGGGGTCCCGCAGCGGGTTGACGAAGGTCACGACGAGTTCCCAACTTTCCGCAGTGCGGAAATCGCGGTCACGAGCCCGTCACGTCCGTCGACGGATACCGTCAAGACCGGTCTCTCGTGCTGGGCAAGGACCGTTGCGTCGCCTCGCGCTTGTGACACCAAAACTTCCCCGAATGTGAATGGACGACCCGGTATTTCGCGGTCGAGAGTCGGCCGCTGAATGAACTGAATGAAGACGCCCTGTCGGGGACCACCCTTGTGATACTGACCCGTGGAATGCAAAAAGCGCGGTCCCCATCCGAACGTCGTGGGGCGCCCGCCCGCGGCCAAGGCAAACACCTCGCGCAATGATTCAAGATGCGAACCCGCATCCCGATCGGCGTAACCGTGGATCGACACGTAGCCGTCCGGTTCGCACTGGTCCAGCAATTCCCGAACCGCGTCAACGAGCGTGGTCGCGTGGGGTTCGTATCCGAGCGCGCTCAGTTCACTCAAACCGTCAACCACAAAGGGAGTGTGTGCAGGAGGCGTCGACTCGAGAAACGCCCGCGAGGCGACCTTCGCGGATTCGACATCGGGCTGGTCGAAGGGGTTGATCCCCAGTAGTCGACCGGCCACGACGGTTGCGATTTCCCAGAGCAACAGTTGGGCGCC
Organism: Gulosibacter massiliensis; assembly: GCA_945901035.1. Classification (GTDB taxonomy): domain Bacteria; phylum Actinomycetota; class Actinomycetes; order Actinomycetales; family Microbacteriaceae; genus MWH-TA3. The sequence continues at coordinate 3,774 of CAMDKN010000132.1, forward strand.
AAGCTCCCCAGCGACCGTTACCGAGTCGCCGATGGCCTCCGTGGAGTCATCAACGATGTGTACCGCGATGAGATCCGGTGCGGAAAGGTCAGGGGCCCGTGGCTCCAGCACAATCGGCAACAC
>CAMDKN010000133.1 GCA_945901035.1 Gulosibacter massiliensis
CTCACCCGGGCGGGCGACGGTCGGACGGCGATTATCGCCGAGCGGATTCGCTAGACCCGAATCGTCTGCACGGGCATCGTCGAATCGACCGCAAAGTCGAGGTCGGACGGTGCTACCCCGCGGGTGACGAGGTGCGCACCGAGTGCCGCGATCATCGCACCATTGTCGGTACACAGCGCGAGTGGTGGAACCCGCAACTCAATTCCGTGTTCGGCGCAGCGCTCCGCCGTGAGAGCGCGGATTCGGGCGTTCGCAGCGACCCCTCCGCCCAACAACAACCGTGGGACGTTGTGTTCGAGGCATGCGTCTACGGCTTTGCGCGTCAGTACATCGGCGACCGACTCTCGGAAACTCGCCGCGACATCGGCGATCGACACATCACTCGTCGTTTCCACGTAACGGGCGACAGCCGTCTTGAGCCCCGAGAACGAAAAGTCATAACGGTGGTGGACGAGGTCTTTCGGCAGAGTCAGCCCGCGCGGAAATCGGATTGCGTTCGGATCGCCGTCAACCGCGACGCGGTCGATGTGCGGACCACCCGGGTAGGGTAGCCCGAGCAGACGGGCAACCTTGTCGAACGCTTCGCCCGCCGCGTCGTCAATCGTTTCCCCGAGCAGTTCGACGTCCAGAGCAAGGTCGCGCACAAGCAGGAGGGACGTGTGCCCACCGCTGACGAGCAGAGCCACCGTCGGGAGTTCGATGCTTTGGCCGTCGTCGCGCAGAACATCGGCGCCGACGTGGCCGACCAAATGGTTGACGCCGTAGAGCGGTTTTCCAAGAGAGACGGCGAGCGCCTTGGCCGCTCCGACGCCAACCATCAGCGCGCCCGCGAGCCCCGGTCCCGCCGCAACGGCGATGGCGTCGAGATCCTGTAACCGAATGTTTGCCTCGCGCAGAGCGGCCTCGATGGTCCCCCGCAGTGCTTCGAGATGCGCGCGTGCGGCGATTTCCGGCACGACCCCGCCAAACACCGCGTGTTGCTCCATGCTCGATGCGATGACGTTCGCCAACAGTGTGTTCCCGCGCACGATCCCGACACCGGTTTCGTCGCAACTGGATTCGATTCCCAGTACCAGGGGTTCAGTCATGGCGTCACCTCGCGTCGCATGACGAGCGCATCGACGCCCGCGGGTTGGTAATACCCGGGCCGGGTTGCGATGGTCTGGAAACGGCGGGAGGCGTACAACGACTGCGCGGATTCGTTGTCGGCGCGGACTTCGAGCAGGATTGCGGTCGCGTGCCGCGACTCGCACCACTCCAACAGCGCGTCCAGCAGAACCGCCCCTAATCCTTCGCCGCGGTGCGCTTCGGCGACGGCGATGTTCTGGATGTCGGCAACATCATTCCCCGGCAAGTGTTGAGCGATGGCGTAACCCGTAATGGTCCCCCCGTCCTCGACCACCAGAAAATGTGCAAAAGAACTGCGCAGGTCATCCTCGAATTTGTCGCGCGGCCACGCATCGTCGGGAAAAATCACCCGCTCGAGCGCGACGACGGCATCGAGATCGTCGGCGGTCGCCCCGCGGGGGGTCATCCGGTCACCCGCTTGGGTCCGTTGCCCGGAGTCGCGTCCGGTGCACGCAGGTACAGGGGCGTCAGCGACGCCAAATCGTCTCCGCGCTCGATTCGAATGAGCGCAGCCGTCGCCAACATCGCGGCGGAAATCGTGGTGGCGCGCACCTCGGGGAATTGGCGCAGGTCGGCGTCGGCCGCGAGCGTGCCCTCGGTGGTGAGGCTCGGACCATTCACCGCAACCCCGTCGCGATACGTGGTCCACGCCAGTTCGCGGCGACGAACGTCGGTCACCACCGTGCAGGAACGGTGCCCGACGGCTGCCGCATCGTGGCTGGGCACACCGTGAATGGGGACAGCGCGACCAAGCGCAAAAGCAATTCCCGCGGCGATTCCTACCCGCAAGCCCGTGAACGGTCCGGGGCCGAGTCCGACCACAACCGCCGTGACGGCGTCCGGAGTAACCCCGCTGTCCGCCAGAACGCGCTCGATAAACACCCCGATGTGTTCGGCGTGACTGCGGGTGTCGTCGGTGGCCGCCTCAGCAACAATTCCGTCCCCGACCAGAGCGACACTCGTGCCCGCGGAGGTGTCGATGGCCAAAATCACGCCGACACACCCCGTCCAAGCTCTCGAGCGAGCTCGTCACCACGAGGTCCGACCGGGTGAAACGTGACGGTTCGAGTTTCCTCATCCGCCGAATGCGAACGTTCAATCTCAATCTCCAACCAGTCATCGACAACGTTCCCGAGCATCCCCCGACCCCATTCGACCACCGCGATCGACCGGCCCCAATCGATGTCGAGGTCGGCCAGCTCGCTGGCATTGTTCAAACGATAGGCGTCGACGTGGACGAGTGGCGCACCGTCCGCTCGCGGATGGGTTCGCGCGACGACGAAGGTGGGGCTCGTCACCGTCCCTCGCACCGCCAACTCACGTCCGAGCCCACGGCTGAATGTGGTTTTGCCCGCGCCCAGTTCCCCCGTGAGACAGACCACGTCCCCCGCCCGCAACAACCGTGCGACACGAGCGCCCAGGGCTTCCATGTCATCCGCCGTGGGAATCGCAATCACGGTCGCTCGAATCGTGCGACTCGACCGCCGATGCCCGTCGCAATGTCGTAGGTGATGGTGTCCGCCCACTCCGCCCACTCCGCCACGCTCGGAGTCGCGGCGCTACGGTCGCCCCAGATCCCGACCGCATCGCCCTCGGCAACGTCGTCATCACCCACGTTGACCACGATCTGGTCCATCGCGATGGTGCCGACGACGGGATAGCGCGTTCCGCGAATCTCGACCGAGGCGCGACCCGTCGCTGCGCGCGGAATACCGTCGGCGTACCCGGCGGACACGAGTGCAACGGTCGTTTCTGTCGACGCGACCCAGCGGAAGTTGTAGGACACACCATCACCCGGTTGTAACCGCTTGACGTTGATCACCGACGCCTCGAACCGCATCGCGGGCGTCAGTCCCAGGTCAGTGTGATCGGAAGTCGGGGCGAGTCCGTAGGCGGCAATCCCGAACCGAACCATCGTGAACCGCAGTGACGGGTGGTCGAGGGCTGCCGCGGACGCGGCGAGGTGCAGGTGGGTTGGCGTCACGCCGAGAGACACGAGAAGGTCGTGGGCGTGAACAAAACGTTCGGCTTGACCCAAATCCGCTTCGCGCGACGTCCCCGACACGTGTGACATGAGCCCGTTGATGACGAGGAGCCCCTCGTCGTGCAACCTGGCGGCGACAGTCAGGAATTCGTCCAGGTTGTCACGACCGACGCCGTTACGGCCCAGGCCAGTGTCGACCTTGAGATGAACCGTGCCTCGTCCGACCAGTGCGACGGCGTTGAGCTGGGCGATGGTGGACACTCCCAGGGTGATGTCACGCGCAACGGCCTCAACGAAATCTTGATCCGCCGCGTGGAGCCAGGAGAGTATCGGCGCGTCGATACCAACGGCGCGAAGCGCTAAGGCCTCGTCGATATCGGCAACACCAATCCAGGAGGCGCCGCCCGCCAGGGCCGCGCGGGCCGCCACTTCGGCCCCGTGCCCGTAACCGTTCGCCTTCACCACGACCATGGTGTCCCGCGCCGGCGCGAGTTCCCGTAAACGTTTGACATTCGCGGTGATCGCGGACGCCGAGACATACAGTCGCCGAAGTGGGGTGCTCATCGCTCTTCGGCAATCACGCTGGCGGTCGCGACACCCGCGTCGTGGCTGAGGGACACGTGAAAGGTCATTCCCAACCGATCGAGGTGCGCCGCGGTCCCGCCCGAGAACAGAAACGTCGGACGTCCGTCACCGCGTGAAACCTCGATGTCCGTCCACACGATTCCC
>CAMDKN010000134.1 GCA_945901035.1 Gulosibacter massiliensis
TGTGGATGCCACCGTGGGGTGTTGAACGCATCACGGACGACGGGCGCGACATGATGCGCGCGCTCGGTTTCAGCGTCCAATGATCGAGGTCACCAACCTCGAAATTCGGGTTGGGGCTAGAACCTTGATGTCCGAGGTCAGCTTCCGCGTCGACAAGGGCGACAAGGTCGGTCTCGTCGGTCGAAACGGTGCGGGAAAAACCACGCTGACGAAAGTCCTCGCCGGTGACCTTCCACCGACCGGGGGGACTCTGTCAGTCCGAGGCGAGCTGGGATATCTGCCGCAGGATCCCAGGACCGGCGACCCATCACAACTGGCGCGCACCCGAATCCTGGATGCCCGCGGGCTGGGATCGATTCTCGTTCAGAGGGAGGATTCCAGCCGACTGATGGGCGCGGATGACCCCGACATCGCGGCCGCCGCAATGAATCGCTATGGAAACCTCACCGATCGTTTCACCGCTCTGGGTGGATACGCTGCCGAGGCGGAGGCCGCGTCCATCGCAAACAATCTAGGTTTGCCGGACCACGTGCTGGGTCAGTCACTCGACACACTCTCCGGCGGCCAGCGCCGTCGGATCGAGCTCGCGCGAATCCTGTTCAGCGATGCCGAAACAATGATTCTTGATGAGCCCACCAACCACCTCGACGCGGATTCCGTCGTGTGGTTGCGAAACTTTCTCGCCAACTACAAGGGTGGCGTCATCGTGATCTCGCACGACGTGGCGCTCGTGACCGAAACCGTGAACCGCGTGTTCTATCTTGACGCCAATCGCGAGCGACTCGACGTCTACAACATGGGCTGGAAGAACTATTTACGTCAGCGCGAAGCGGACGAGGAGCGCCGCAAGAAGGAACGTTCGAACGTCGAGAAGAAGGCGACAACCCTGCAATTGCAGGCCGCGAAGTTCGGGGCAAAGGCCTCGAAAGCGGCGGCTTCTCACCAAATGGTTGCCCGCGCCGAAAAGATGCTCGCCGGTCTGGACGATGTTCGTGTCCAGGACCGCGTGGCAAAACTGCGATTCCCCGACCCGGCACCGTGTGGACGGACGCCCATCATGGCGCACAATCTGTCCAAGTCTTACGGTTCTCTCGAGATTTTCACCGCCGTCGATCTGGCAATCGACAAGGGCTCGAAGGTGGTTGTCATCGGCCTGAACGGCGCGGGAAAAACAACGCTGCTGCGGATCCTCGCGGGCGTCGACGAGCCTGACACTGGTGCGATCGACGCCGGTCACGGGCTGCGCGTCGGATACTTCGCCCAGGAACACGAGACGCTCGACGTCAAGCAAACGGTGTTGGCAAACATGATGTCGGCGTCACCCAGCCTCGGCGAAACCGAAGCACGGAAGGTGTTGGGTTCTTTTCTCTTCACCGGCGACGATGCGAGCAAGCCCGCTGGCGTGTTGTCCGGCGGCGAGAAGACTCGTCTCGCCCTCGCCACCCTCGTCGTATCCAGCGCGAACGTGCTGATTTTGGACGAGCCCACCAACAACCTTGATCCGGCATCGCGCGACGAGATTCTGGGCGCGCTGTCTCATTACAAAGGTGCGGTGGTGCTGGTGAGCCACGACCCCGGAGCCGTCGAAGCGCTCAATCCCGAACGCGTTCTGATCATGCCCGATGGCGTCGAAGACCACTGGAGCGCCGAATACCAGGAACTCATCGAACTTTCCTAACGCGCGTCCAGCGCCCGGTCTTCGATGTCTTCGTCACTCGCGCGCTTGCGCACCTTCGGAGTGGGTGTGACGTCGCCTCGATGTTCTTTGCGAAGCGCCCACCCGTAGCCGAAGAACCCCATCACGGCGAACACGTACCACTGGAGTGCGTACGACAAGTGAGGACCTTCACCGAGAACGGGTCGCGCCCACGCCGCACCGGTCTCGGCGGACGGCGATTCCGTGGCGACACGCCCGTACCAACCGCGAAAAACGGTACCCGCCGCAAATTCGTCAATCGCAGCCAGGTGAATCGTCGCGATCTGGCCGGCGGGAGCGGTCCGACCGACGATCTGTTTTTCGCCAGGAATCAGATGCGCCGTCACGGTAACCGCGCCCGTGGGCAGCGGGGGAGTCGTGGCCGGCGCCGAGTTGTCGCCGTTGGCGGGAACCCAACCGCGGTTGACGACGAACACCGTTCCATCAGCCTGGTTCAGCAGTGCAAGTTGTTCGAAGCCTATGCCTCCGGCGCCCGAACGCGTCCGCACGTAAAGGACCTCGGGGTCGTATTCACCGCTGAGTCGAACCGATCGCCATTTTTCCGCGGCGTCAAATTCGTCTACGGTTTCGACCACCTCGGACAGGGGAGCGGTCGGGGCAGCGTAGTTTTTATCCAGCAGTGCGATGGCGGCCTGAGCGCTCGCGCGTCGATCGAACTGCCATTGGCCCAACCCGATGCAGGCGACGGTAAACGCAAGAGTGAAGCCGAGAATTCCGAGCCACCGTCGTGAGGCGGCGAGCCGCCAGACACTCACGGGGTGAAACTCGTCAAACTCGGAACGTTAGATTCTCGTGCCCGCAGGGACTTGGATTTCGACGAGTTGACGACGTTGGCGAGTGCGACGGCGACGAGGGGAAGCACGACAACCCCCGCGACCGGGATGAGAATCCACCACCCGGGGACAATGAAACAGGCATACAGACACACGAGTCGCAAGAACATCGCCAGCATGTACTGACCGAGGCGCGACTTTCTTTCCTCGTTGGGAGAGACTGGAAGCGAGGTGAGGGATTGCGGGTCCCGAGACATTCCACCACTCTACGCCCACCACTACGCTGGAAGTCATGACAACAGTTCGAACCGTCCTCGTAACCGGCGGAAATCGCGGCATTGGTCGCGCCATCGCCGAGAAATTCATCGAGTTGGGGCATCGTGTAGCCGTCACGGCTCGAAGCGGTGATGGTCCCGCCGGAAGTTTGACTGTCCACGCGGACGTTACGGACGGTGACTCACTCACCGCCGCCATCGCCACCGTCGAGGAAAAACTTGGGCCCATCGAGGTTCTCGTGGCGAACGCCGGCATCACCAAAGACACACTTCTGATGCGAATGACGGACGAGGATTTCGAGTCGGTCATCGACACCAATCTGACCGGTTCGTTCCGACTCGTCAAACGGGGGATCAACTCGATGATCAAGCAGCGATTTGGTCGGGTCATCTTCATCTCGTCCGTTGTCGGATTGCTGGGAAGCGCGGGTCAAGTGAATTACGCGGCGTCCAAGAGCGCGCTCGTCGGGTTTGCCCGATCCCTCACGCGGGAACTGGGGGGTCGAGGCATAACCGCGAATGTCGTCGCCCCCGGTTTCATCGAGACGGACATGACGTCGTCGCTCTCGGACGAACAACAATCGGCCTACAAGAAGAGCATTCCCGCGGGAAGGTTCGCGCAACCGAGCGAAGTTGCGGCTGTCGTTGCGTGGCTCGCCTCGGACGACGCCGCGTACATCTCGGGAGCCGTCATCCCGGTGGACGGCGGACTCGGGATGGGGCACTAGCTCCGCGCTTAGTGTGCGCGTCGCCCAAAAAGTGGCGCAACAAGCGAGAGATCCCGAACGTCGATTCGCACGTTAGCGGCGTCTCGAACCGCGGGATGGGCGCAGAAAGCGACGGACACTTTTGCAGCGAGCATCATGGGCAGGTCGTTTGCTCCGTCGCCGACGGCGATGGTGTTCTCCATCGGCACGCGCTTCGACTTGGCGAACGCGGTGAGGAATTGGGCTTTCGCCGCCGCGTCGATCACCGGACCATACGTCGAACCCGTCAACTTCCCGTCCAAAACCTCCAGACCGTTGGCGACCCACGCATCCAATCCGAGTTGAGTTGCGAGGG
>CAMDKN010000135.1 GCA_945901035.1 Gulosibacter massiliensis
CGAACTATGGAAGAAGATCGCGGGTATCCCCGAAGATCGGATTCAACGGTTCGGCAAGACGGATAACTTTTGGTCGACCGGTCAGGCGGGCCCCGCGGGTCCCTGCTCGGAAATCTATTTCGACCGTGGACCCAAGTACGGCCCAGAGGGTGGCCCCGCGGTCGATGACACTCGTTACATCGAGATTTGGAATCTCGTTTTCATGCAGTACCTCATCACGGATGTCGTTTCCAAGACCGAATTCACCATCGTCGGTGAACTGCCATCGAAAAACATCGACACCGGAATGGGCATGGAGCGCGTCGCGTTCCTCAAGCAGGGTGTCGAGAACATGTACGAGATTGACCAGGTGCGACCCGTTCTGGACGTGGCTGCCGCGATGTCAGGACGTTCCTACGGAGCGAATCACAACGACGATGTGCGCATGCGCGTCGTCGCGGATCACATCCGCTCCTCGCTCATGCTCATGAGCGACGGTGTGATGCCGGGCAACGAGGGACGCGGCTACATTTTGCGGCGACTGTTGCGTCGGTCGGTACGGGCGATGAGGCTTCTGGGCGTGGACGCTCCCACGTTCACGGAACTCTTTGCGGCGTCACGCGACGCCATGAGCGAGTCCTATCCGGACGTGGCGACTCACTACGACCGCATCGCACGGACCGCCATTGGCGAAGAAGAGGCATTCCTGCGAACACTGGTGTCCGGGACACAGATTCTCGACCTCGCGGTTTCCGAGCGCAAAGCGGCACAGGCGACCACGTTGCCCGGGGACACTGCCTTTTTGCTCCACGACACCTACGGCTTCCCGATCGATTTAACCCTCGAGATGGCAGACGAGGCGGGATTAGCCGTCGACCGGGCACAGTTTGACGCGCTCATGCTCGAACAGAAAACTCGAGCGAAAGCGGACGCCAAAGCCAAGAAGGGCGCTCTTGCGGACATTGCTGTGTACGGCGAATTTCGAACTCTGGGTGAAACGGTGTTTACGGGTTACGACGACCTCTCCACCGACACCACCATCGTGGGTATCATTCGGGACGGCGAGTCGGTGCCGTTCGCGGGCGCGGGGGAAACCGTCGAGTTGATTGTGCGGGAAACGAGCCTTTATGCCGAGAGCGGTGGACAGGACGCTGACGAAGGAGTCATCGTCGGTTCGGGTTTCTCGGCCGAGGTTCTTGATGTGCAACGTCCCATCAAGGGACTGACCGCGCACACGGTCAAAGTCACCGACGGTCAGGTCGCCGTCGATGACTCCGTGACCACCATTGTCGATGTGGGCTACCGCCGGCGCGCCGCCCAGTCTCATTCCGCAACACACCTCGTGCACGCCGCTCTACGCCAGACCCTGGGTGACGATGCCCATCAAGCGGGTTCTTACAACAAGGCCGGCTACATGCGGTTTGACTTCGCTTGGAATCAGGGCTTGTCTGCGGCAACGCGTTCGGAAATCGAAAACATTGCCAACAACGCCATCGCCGACAACCTCGAGGTCGTCACTCGCGTGATGTCTCTCGACGAAGCCAAGGAATCGGGCGCGATGGCGCTCTTCGGGGAAAAGTATGGCGAAACGGTTCGCGTGGTTGACATCGGCGGCCCCTGGTCGCGCGAACTGTGCGCGGGGACCCACGTGACGCGGTCGAGCGACGTCGTACTAATCAACTTGATCGGGGAATCGAGCATCGGTTCGTCGAATCGGCGAGTCGAGGCCCTGGTCGGCACCTCCGCATTTGCATCGTTCGCCGTGGAACGCGCTCTCGTCGCGGAACTGACGTCAACCCTCAAGACTCCGAAAGAACAACTACCCGAGCGAATCGCTGAGCTGATGGAACAGTTGAAAAGCGCGGAACGCGCTCTTGCGCAATTCGCGGTCGCGTCGGTGCGCGAGCGAATCCCCGCGCTGGTGGACGGCGCGTCTACCGTCAACGGCGTCACTCTCGTCCTGTCCAATCTGGGAGCCCTCGATTCGACGGATGCGTTGCGACAGCTCGCCATCGAGGTCCGAGATCGACTCGGATCGGTCTCCGCTGTGATTGCACTCGGTGCCGACGTTGACGGAAAGTCGGCCGTTATCGTCGCGACGACACCGGAGGCCCGCGCGGCGGGATTATCCGCGGGAACGTTGGCGAAGCGTGCAGCCGGCGTTCTGGGCGGCGGCGGCGGTGGACGGGACGACATCGCACAGAGCGGTGGCACCGACCCGAGCCTGCTGTCGGCTGCTCTGGATGACGTGCGGTCGGAAATCGGTCGATAAGCGATGCGCCACGGGGTTCGAATCGGGATTGATGTCGGAAAAACGCGCGTCGGTGTCGCGCGCACGGATCCGGCGGGCCTCATGGCGGTGCCGGTTGCGACACTCGAGCGCGCGACCGCGTTGGACGATCTGATGATCATGGCCGCCGAGTACAGCCCCCTCGAGTTTGTCTGTGGATTGCCGATTGGGCTCGATGCTCGGGAAACCGCATCGACGTCCGACGCTCGGGAATTTGCGGGGACCTTGCACGCGCGAACCGGGGTACCGGTCCGATTGATTGACGAGCGGCTCAGCACCGTTTCGGCGCAGCAGTCTCTGCACGCGGCGACACACACCGCTCAAACAAGCCGCGCGGTGATCGATCAGGTTGCCGCAACAATAGTGTTGGAAACGGCGTTGAACGCCGAACGCGCAGGAAACGACCTTGGGGAAATGGTGGGGGAACAATGAGCGAAACGCGTCGTCAGAATCGAGCCCGTTCCGGAAAGCGCGGATGCGGAGTTGTCGCCGCGGTGCTCGTCACTCTTCTCGTCGTGGGCGGCGGAGGTGCGTGGTTTGCCTGGTCGAAATATGAAACGAAGATTCGCGAGGTTCTGGGGCTCCCCGCGGACAACGATTTCGTGGGAACCGGAACATCACCTGACATCACCGTCACGGTGGAAAAAGGGGAATTCGGTGATGTGATCGCGCAAAAACTGGTCGATTCGGGCGTCACGAAGTCCTTCGATGCGGTCTACCGTTTACTTCTCGCCGACTCGTCGATTGTGTTCACGCCGGGCACCTACACCCTCAAAACGGGCATGAGTGCGGCGTCCGCCATCGAGGTGCTCCGCAACGCCGCCAACAGAGTGACGCTCAAGGTGACCATCCCGGAGGGTTCAATACTGTCGGTCACGTTCGACAAGTTGAGTGCTGCCACCGGAATCGCGGTCGACGAATTCGAAGCGGCAACAACAGACCCGACGATTTTCGGCATTCCGAGCAAAGCCCCGTCCGTCGAGGGCTTCCTGTTCCCGGCGACCTACGAGTTCAATCCAACGCAGGACGCGGCGTCGATCGTGCAGACGATGGTGGACGAAATGTTCTCCCGCTTGGACGCGCTCGGGGTCGCCGTGAATGACCGGTATCACGTCGTCACCTTCGCCGCTCTGGTTCAGCGCGAGGCGGGAAGCGACCCGGACGACTTCGGCAAAATTGCGCGCGTTTTCCAAAATCGTTTGGACGACGGATGGAATCTGCAATCGGATGCCTCTGTTGCCTATGGAACGGGAAATCTGGACACCGTCTGGACAACCGAAGAGGAGCGGGCGGACGGGAAAAACCTCTACAACACGTACGTTCACACCGGCTTGCCCGTGGGGCCAATCGGACTGCCCGGTGATGTGGCGTTGCGGGCGGTCCTCAAGCCGACCGCGGGTCCGTGGTATTTCTTCGTTCCGATCAATCTCAAGACGGGTGAGACGAAGTTCTCCGAAACCGCCGCTCAGCACGGAGCTGCGGTCACCGAACTTCAAGCCTGGTGTCGAGCATCCGCGGAAAACGCCGATTACTGTGACTA
>CAMDKN010000136.1 GCA_945901035.1 Gulosibacter massiliensis
CGACCTCGAGGGCAAAAACGTCTTCGCGAACGAGGACAGCGACCACGCCGTCCACTCCGACGTGATGCGCAAGTACCTTGCGGGTGTCCTTCAGCACAACCTCGAACTCCAAATCATCGCGCAGCCGACCATCAACGACTACAAGCGCATCGTCGACTATTCGTTCTCGCCGACGCAGGTCTGTTGGGGACTCGACAACCGCATGGTCGGAGTGCGGTGCATCACCCACCAAGGGCCGGGAACCCGGCTCGAGATTCGGTGGGCTGCCGCCGATTCCAACCCCTACCTCGTCGCGCAGGGTTACCTGCAAGCGGGGCTCGACGGACTGCGAACCGACTACCCCCTTCAACCGCAGTCGACCGGCGACCCGCACGTCGACGAGAGCCTGCCGCGATTCGCAACGTCGATGCGCGACTCGCTCGCGAACTTCGCGTCGAGCGATTGGAACCGAAAGGTTTTTGGCGACGACTTCGTCGAAAACTTCACCATCATGCAGCAGAACGAAATGGCTGCGTTTGCGTCCTGGGTGACAGACTGGGAAACCCAGCGCTACCGCGACGTCCTCTAACACAGAAAAGACACAGCACCATGGCCAAAACCATCCTCCTTGTTACACACGAGGAAACCGTCGCGACGGATTACGGCTACATGGCCGGCTACCTCGAGGAATTGGGGCACACGGTCGTTCACCACTCCGTGCTGGACGCGACCCCGGGCCACGACGGGTTCCTGCCGGCGAACGTCGATTTTCCGTCCCTCGATGGTATTGATTCGGTCATCATTTTCGGGTCGTTCACCCACACCTATGACGAACGAACCCGCGCCTGGGTTGAGAAGGAAATGGATTTCATCCGCGAAATCCGCGACCGTGGAACCCCGTACCTCGGCATTTGTTTCGGAGCGCAACTGTTGGCGGAAGTGCTCGGCGGAAAGACGGTCAAAGCGCCGGCGCTCGAAGCGGGAATGATCAGTTTCACGACCACCGAGTCGTGCCCCGTGGCGACCGGACCGTGGTTCTCGTGGCACAACGACAAGGTCGAACTCCCCGCCGACGTCGAGGTTCTCGCCGAAAACGAGATGGCGCCCCAGGTGTTCAAATCGGGCAATTCCCTCGGAGTCCAGTTCCACCCGGAAGTCACCACCGAACTCATGGAGGAGTGGCTGCGCGTCGGCGGCGACGAACTCGTCGGCAAACTCAATCCCGACGAGTTCCGACGTCAGTGGAGCGAGGGCGGCCAGACCGCCCAGCGCCACGGCCGCGAACTAATCGACTGGTTTCTCGAGGTCGAGCCCGTCGTTCACGCCTAAGTCGTGGGGCCCAGCATGAAATTTTTGATTGCGGTCATCGACACAGCGGTCAACACGGGCAGCGCAGACGAGATGGAGACCATCGACGCTTTCAATGCGAAGCTGCACGAAAACGGACACTTCATCATGGCTGCCGGGTTGGAACCAGCAAAAACTCTTGTGACTCCGGACGGCGAATACATGAGTGGTTTCTGGATAATTCAAACCGAGTCACGAGAAGAAGCTGAGGCCCTCGCGGCGGAGGGCTCCGCCGCGTGCAACCGCGCGGTCGAACTGCGGCCGTTCCTCGGGAACTAGTTCTCTCAAAAGCGACACGGTCCCCGCAAGACCGAAACAGTTTTCCTCTTTGCGGGTTTGGGGCCCCAACCGTCTAATCCGTAGTTACTCGGTTTCGCGACGCTTCATCGTGAAGTAGCGAATCTCTTGGTACTCGTCGAGACCTTCCGCGCCACCTTCGCGACCCGTGCCGGAAGCCTTGACCCCGCCGAAGGGTGCCGCGATGTTGGACAGCAGACCGTTGTTGATTCCGACCATCCCCGTCTCGAGCGCCTCGGCGACATTGATCGCACGGTCGAGGTCCTGGGTGAACACGAATGCGGCGAGCCCGAACTCGGTGTCGTTCGCCTTCTCGATGACTTCCGCCTGAGTCGAAAATCGGGTGATGGCCGCGACGGGTCCGAAGATCTCGGTCGTCATGATGTCGGCGTTAGCGGGGACGTTGTCGAGCACCGTCGGCTCGAAATAGTGACCCTTGCGGTCGGGGGACTTTCCGCCCGTCAACAGGGTCGCGCCCTTGGCGACCGCGTCATCCACGAGCAACTGCAGTCGCTTCACCGCACGGTCGTCAATCACCGGCCCGAGCGTCACGTCCTTATTCATCGCGTTACCGAGCTTGTGCGCCGCCATCGCGGCCGTGAACTTCTCGACAAACGCGTCGGCGATTCCGTTTTGCACGAACATTCGGTTCGCCGCGACACAGGTCTGACCGCCGTTACGCATCTTCGCGAGAATCGCGCCCTCGACCGCACGATCGATGTCGGCGTCGTCGAATACCAACAGAGGAGCGTTGCCGCCCAGTTCCATCGAACTCTTGACGATGTTCTGCGCCGCGAGCGCCATGAGGGTGCTGCCGACGGGCGTCGATCCTGTGAACGAGATCTTGCGCACGCGCTGGTCAGCGAGGAGCGTGCTCGAGAACCCCGGGGAGTTAGTTGTCGTGATGACCTGCACGAGGTCTTCGGGTACACCCGCCTGAATCATGAGGTCCAAGACAACAACGGTCGTTAGTGGCGTCAGTGCGGCGGGCTTGACCACACACGCACATCCCGCGGCCAGCGCCGGCGCGATCTTGCGCGTCGCCATCGCCATCGGGAAGTTCCACGGAGCGATGAGCACCGCGTTTCCGATAGGACCACGGCGCACGAGGATGGTCGCATCACCGGCTGGCGAATCGCGGTAGAGCCCTTGCGCGCGAAGCGCCTCTTCGGCGAACCAGCGAACGTAATCCGCCGAATACTGCACTTCGGCATACCCCTCGGCGAGGGGCTTGCCCATCTCGCGCGAAATGACGTACGCCAGCGTGTCCTTGTGCTCAATTAATTTCGCGTAGACGGCGTGGAGCACGTCCGAGCGTCGACGCGGACTCGTTTTCGCCCATTCTTTTCCCGCCGCATCCGCTTTCGACAACGCCACGAGTGCGTCATCGGGGGTGTGGTTCGGGAGGTTTCCGATCACCTCTTCTGTGGCGGGATCGTGCACCTCGAAGGTTGTCGCAGCGGGGAGAAGTCGAGAGACGTTGACGCTCGCGAGGGCTGCGTCGGATGCGGCCAACAGGTCTGCATCGGGTTCGAAATACGACATAGTGATTCCTTTTCGATGACTCGGGTGGTTAGAGACCGCCGCGCGCGACGAGTTGCGCCGCGATGACGTTCTTTTGGATTTCGTTGGTGCCTTCGCCGACAATCATGAGCGGCGCATCGCGATAGTAACGCTCGACGTTGTATTCGGTCGAGTACCCGTAACCGCCGTGGATGCGAATCGCGTCGAGCGCGATTTGTTCGGCGATTTCGGACGCGAACAGTTTGGCCATTCCGGCCTCCATGTCACAGCGTTCGCCACTCTCGTACTTCGCCGCGGCATAGAGGGTGAGTTGACGAGCCGCGGTGAGTTTCGTTGCCATCTCGGCCAGATAGTTGCCGATTGACTGGTGTTTCCAAATCGGCTTGCCGAACGTTTCGCGCTCTTGCGCGTACTTCAAGGAGTCTTCGAGCGCCGCACTCGCAACACCTAGTGACCGGGCTGCCACCTGAATGCGACCCACTTCGAGCCCCTTCATGAACTGCGCAAAGCCTTTACCCGGTTCCCCGCCCAGAATCTGCGCTGCGGGAGTGCGGTATCCGTCAAACGAGATTTCGCACGACTCAATTCCCTTGTATCCG
>CAMDKN010000137.1 GCA_945901035.1 Gulosibacter massiliensis
CCTTGACGAGCTCGATGCCGTAGAAAGACCCGGCGCCGCGGACGTCACCGACAATCGAGAGGTCCTTCAACTTTTCGAGAGTCGATTTGAACGCAGGGGCGTTCCGACGGACGTTCCCGTTGAGGTCCTCTTCTTCGAAGATATCGAGGTTCTCCATCGCGACAGCGGCCGAAACCGGGTGTCCTCCGAAGGTGTAGCCGTGGTAAAACGCGGTTGTTCCGTGCTTGAAGGGCTCGTAGATGCGGTCCGAGATAATCGTTGCGCCGATGGGCGAGTACCCCGAGGTCATCGCTTTCGCACAGGTGATCATGTCGGGGACGTAGCCGTAGGCGTTACAGGCGAACATTTCACCGAGTCGACCGAACGCGCAAATGACCTCGTCCGACACCATGAGGACGTCGTACTGGTCGCAGATCTCGCGAACGCGCTTGAAGTAGTTGGCCTGGGGTGGGAAGCACCCGCCCGCGTTCTGCACCGGCTCGAGGAACACGGCCGCGATGGTATCGGGGCCTTCCATCTGAATCATGCGTTCGATCTCGTCGGCGGCCCAGAGCCCGAAATCTTCTTCGGTCTCGGGTCCGTGGTAGCCCTGTTCCTTGGCCCGATAAATGTTCGTGTTCGGAACGTGGAACGCACCGGGGACGAGAGGCTCGAATGCCGCCTTGATTCCGGGGAGTCCCGTAATCGCGAGTGCGCCCTGTGGGGTGCCGTGGTACGCGATGTTGCGCGCGATGACCTTGGTCTTCATGGGCTGACCCATGAGTTTCCAGTACTGCTTGGCCAACTTCCACGCTGTCTCGACTGCTTCGCCACCACCGGTCGAATAAAAGACACGGTTGAGGTCGCCCGGTGCGTAGTCCGCGAGGCGGTCAGCGAGTTCAATCGCCGAGGGGTGCGCGTAGCTCCAGAGCGGGAAGAACGCGAGTTCCTCTGCCTGCTTTGCGGCGGCCTGCGCCAAACGCTTGCGACCGTGGCCAGCATTGACAACGAAAAGCCCCGAGAGGCCGTCGATGTATTTCTTGCCGCTCGAATCCCAGATGTGGTGACCTTCACCCTTGGTGATGATCGGAACGCCCTTGCCGGACTCCATTCCCGACTGGCGGGCGAAATGCATCCAGAGGTGGTCTTTCGCCATCTTCTGTAACGGGTCTTTCATGACCTCTCGGTGGGAAAGAACCTTCTCTTCGGCAGACTTGGTGACGACCTTGACCTTTGTGGTCAGTGGTTTTTTCGCGGCCGCGACCTTCGCGGCTTTCGGCTTTCGTGATAGTAAAGCCATCGTTATCAACTCCCATTGATTAGGAGGAACTACATCGTTCCCCAGTTGTATTGCTGTTTCTTCAGTTGTAGATAGGTGAAAACTTCCGTATCGACGACTCCTGGGATCATTCGAATCGTCCCGTTGAGAAGTTCGAGGAGCCCTTCGTCGTCGCGACAGACGACTTCGACCATGATGTCGAACGAGCCCGCCGTAAGGACGACGTACTCGACGGACTTAATGGCGCTGAGTCGGTCGGCAACAATTCGCGCATCTCCCGATGTGCGAATCCCGATCATGGCCTGACGGTTGAAGCCGAGAGTCATTGGATCGGTCACCGCAACTATTTGCATGACGCCGGATTCAATCAGTTTCTGAACGCGCTGCCGCACCGCGGCCTCAGAGAGTTCGACGGCACGTCCGATATCGGAATACGACTTTCGACCGTCGGTTTGCAGTTGTTCGACGATGGCTTTGGACACGTCATCGAGTGCCATCGCTCTCCTCGAATTGCTCATAGTCCAATTCTGACGGTAGATGAGGGAAAAATCAAGTGATTCCGTCGTGAAACACGGAAAAGACTATCGAAATTCGAAGAATTAGGGCTAGAAACTACGGGCACTTGTGATTATTGTGGAGGCATGAGCAAAACATTGAAGAACTTCATCAACGGTGAACTCGTCGACTCGCGCGGCAAGGACACCATCGACCTCGTCGATCCCGTCACCGGAAAGGTCTACGCACAGTCGCCCGTTTCGGTCGAAGCGGATATCGACGCTGCCTACACCGCGGCTGCTGCGGCGTTCGAAGAGTGGGGCGAAACCACCCCGAGCGAACGCCAAAAAGCGCTGTGGCACATTGCCGATGCGATGGAAGCGAAAGCCGACGAATTCGCCGCCGCCGAAGTCCAGGACACCGGTAAGCCGATCGGCTTGACGCTGAGCGAAGAAATCGCGGTCGGCGTCGACCAGATTCGCTTCTTCGCCGGAGCTGCTCGAAACCTCGAAGGCCGCGCATCCGCCGAATACATGAAGGACCACACGTCGGTGATTCGCCGCGAACCCATCGGGGTTGTCGGACAGGTCACCCCGTGGAACTACCCACTCATGATGGCGATTTGGAAGTTCGCTCCGGCGATTGCGGCGGGCAACACGACCGTCCTCAAGCCGTCCGACACCACTCCGTCCTCAACCCTTCTGCTCGCGCAGGTCGCTCAGGAGTTCCTCCCCAAGGGCGTCCTCAACGTCGTCGTGGGTGACCGCACGACGGGTGGCCTCATGACCGCCCACAAGATCCCACAGATGGTGTCCATCACCGGGTCGGTTCGAGCCGGAATGGAGGTCGCCAAGTCGGCCGCCGCCGATGTCAAGCGCGTCCACCTCGAACTCGGAGGTAAGGCGCCCGTCATCGTGTTCGACGACGCCGACATCGCCCGCGCGGTGGAAGGAATCGCCACGGCGGGATTCTTCAACGCCGGCCAGGACTGCACCGCGGCCACGCGCGTCCTCGTTCACGCAAAGGTTCACGACGAGTTTGTTGCCGCGATGAAGGAATATGTCGTCGCGAACGTGGCAACGGGAATCCCCACCAACGAAGACATCCTCTACGGTCCCGTCAACAACGTCAACCAGTTCGACCGCGTCATGGGAATCCTCGCGGACCTCCCCAACAACGCGAACATCGAAACCGGTGGCAACCGACAGGGAACGGAAGGCTTCTTCATCGAACCGACCGTCGTCTCGGGACTCAAGCAGTCCGACTGGGTCATCCAGAACGAGATCTTCGGCCCGGTCATCACGGTCCAGAAGTTCAAGGACGAAGCCGAAGCGCTCTCGTGGGCGAACGGAGTCGACTACGGACTCGCGTCTTCGGTCTGGACCAAGGACCACGGTCGGGCGATGCGTTTCGCCAAGCACCTCGACTTCGGCGCCGTGTGGATCAACACCCACATCCCGATCGTCGCCGAAATGCCCCACGGTGGCTTCAAGCACTCGGGTTACGGCAAAGACCTCTCGATGTACGGATTCGAGGACTACACGCGTATCAAGCACGTGATGTCCTACATCGGCGAGTAACACTGCGCGAAAAGGCGGCGATTCTCCACAGAGTCGCCGCCTTTTCCCATGCTCGGAGACGCCGCCTGCCACCGTGTAGGAGTGACAACACCGCAGTTTCCGTTTATCGGTGTCGTTGCCCCGCTCGTGTTGTCGAGGGTCGTGTGGTGGGTCACCGGTTCGAGCTTCGCCCTCGTGAGCGCGGTGATTGCCCCCACGATGGTGGTCGCGCACTTCGTCGATGCGCGCCGCCGCGCGCGACGCGACGGTCGGGAAAAAAACGCCGCGCGTGCCCTTGAGGACGCCGCTCGCCGAGAAGCGGAATCCGCTCGTCGTTTCGCGGACATCGCCGCGGAACAGCGCACCCATCCCTCGGTCGCGGACATCGCCCGCGGTGAGGGGTGGTTACCGCCGCGTGACGGG
>CAMDKN010000138.1 GCA_945901035.1 Gulosibacter massiliensis
GGCCACGATGGCGATCGACAGCAGGGCGACCGATGAATAGCGGCGAAGGGTGTCCGCCCGGTTCGCTCCCGCGCTCATCGCGACGAGGGTAGCAACCAGTCCCCCCGTCCACAGCGACACGAACACAATGTGAAGGACCAGTGAGTTCACGGCGATTCCGTGGTTGGTGGTCGCACCGGAGTGGCTCATCTCGGCGAATGGCCACGCTGACGCAACAGCCACCAGGAACGCCGCGGCCAACCAGAAAAAGTGGCGGGCGATCGCGAGCACGGTGGTGGTGGCCGCCGCCATCGCGGTCGCAATCATCAACTGTTGTCCGAGTTCGGTCGTGAGGACAAAAAAACCGAAGTTCTCGTCGAAACCGGCGTCGAACGAGGGTGGTGTCCCGAGAACGGTGAAATAGGTGAAGAGGGTGTACGCCACCATCGACAGCGTCCAGACGACTGCGGCACCGAGCGCGACCGTCTGGACCCGCTGGGCGGATGCGCCGGGGGGGAGAACGAACAACAGGACCCCCAGCCCACCGATGACAAGTGCGCCCGCCAACGACACCAGCATTTTGACGAACGGCGTGCCCCAGCGAACCACGTCACCCGCGTCCTCAAGCCCACCCGCGGCCGCAGCACCACCGAAACTTAGTGCAAACCAGGTGCCAACGGACGCCGCGATGACGAGAGGAACCCAGATCACCAGTCGTTGACGCATCACCCTGTGAGCCTACCGAGCGAACCGGGGGATAGAGAAAGGGGCGGAGTTTCCTCCGCCCCTTTCCAAAAGCGCAGACTACTTGACAGCAGCCTTGAGCTTGGTACCAGCCGAAACCTTGACGCTCTTCGAGGCCGCGATTTGGATGGTGGCACCCGTCTGGGGGTTACGTCCCTGACGAGCCGAGCGGTCGGTGCGTGAAAACGCGACCCAACCGGGGATGGTGACCTTGTTACCCTTGGCAACTTCGCCGGCAACGGTGGTGAAAAGAGCGTCAAGAACACCGTTAACGGTGGCCTGGCTCTCTCCAGTGTGTACGGCAATTGCCGCAACGAGCTCGGATCGGTTCATTCGAGTCCTCCTGAGACTGTGTTGATGAAATGCTCTTCCGTGAGTTTCCCCACGATTTCGCTGTTTCAGACTACCAAGAAGACTTCTTTACGCCTGGCAATTCGCCACGGTGTGCCATTTCACGGAATCGGACACGCGAGATGCCGAATTTCGAGAGGAAACCGCGGGGACGCCCGTCGATTGCGTCGCGTCCACGAACGCGAACCGGCGATGCGTTGCGGGGCAACTTCTGCAGGCCGAGGCGGGCAGCATCGCGGGATTCGGCGGTTCCGTTGGGGTCAACGAGCGCCTTCTTGAGCTCGAGGCGCTTGGTCGCGTACCGCGCGACAATCACCTTGCGCTGCTCGTTACGAGCAATCTTGCTTTTCTTCGCCATGGTTAGCGCTCCTCACGGAATTCAACGTGCTTGCGGACAACCGGGTCGTACTTCTTGAGGACGAGACGGTCAGGGTTGTTACGACGGTTCTTGCGGGTCACGTAGGTGTACCCCGTTCCCGCCGTCGAGCGCATCTTGATGATGGGACGGATGTCCTGCGACTTCTTAGCCATTAGAACTTCACCCCGCGAGCGATCAGGTCGCGCATGACGGCGTCAATACCGCGGGCATCAATGGTTTTGATTCCCTTGACCGAAAGGGTCAGGGTGACCTTACGCCCGAGAGTCGGCACGTAATAGGTCTTCTTCTGGATGTTCGGATCGAACCGACGCTTGGTACGTCGGTGCGAGTGCGAAATGCTGTGTCCGAAACCAGGAACGGCTCCGGTCACCTGGCACACTGCTGCCATGGTTTTCTCCTTGTAGTTACCGTGGGGGACGAACCCCACCCAAGATCACTTGTCTGCAACCGAATCGGTGAAACAGTCGCGGTGTGCACGCGTGAACGCGCAACCTCTCAAGGGTACGGGATTAATCCGCGACACACAAACTCAGGCGGAACAGGCAGCGCATCGGCCATAGATGTCGGCGATGTGCGAATCCGTGACGAATCCGTGTTCGCGAGCGGTTCGAGCCGCCCATTCTTCGATTTCTCCGCCGTCAACTTCAACTGTTGTCGCGCATTCGGTGCAGACGAGGTGGTGGTGGTGTGCGGTTCCGCACGCCCGATAAACCTGTTCGCCGCCCCGCGCGACAGTGTCGGCTAATCCTTCGTCAACAAGCGCCTGGAGCGTTCGATACACCGTTGCCAGTGACGGCGCGTCGACACCGAGAAGAACGTGCAGTTGTTGTGCAGAGACGAAGTCGGCGGCCTCGGTCAACGCAGCCACCACGGCCGATCGTTGTTTGGTGGAGCGCTTCACCCCACGAGCCTAGTCGTGGTCTTTTGCACCTTTGATGTGGATGTGGTCGTCGTGGTGCTCGATGCCGTGTTCAGTATCAATCTCTTTGTGCAGCTGATGACGCAGTTTAGGAAGAATCCACTTCTTGAACACAATCCCGTAAATGAAGGCGACAAGTATGACGTCGAAAACTACTTGCCAAAAGATTTCTCCCGCAATATGCGCGGGGTCGAAGGTAATCGAGATGACTTCGTCCCAAAAGGACATCGATTCATCCGCATGGTCGTGGCCGGTTTCGGCGAGTTTAGTTATGTTCATTCCCCCAGCATAGCCTTATTGAGAATGATTGTCAATAACTAGTCAAGCAGCATCGCCGGTTCTTCGATGATGCTCGCGATGTCCGCCAAGAACCGGCTGGCGACATCGCCGTCGACAACCCGGTGGTCGAACGACGCGCCGATCGTTGTCACGAACCGCGCCTCGATCTGTCCGTCTACGACCCACGGCTTTTGCTTGATGGTGCCGAGCGCTACAATCGACACTTCGCCCGGGTTGATGATGGGCGTGCCGGTGTCGACGCCGAACGACCCGAGGTTCGTGATGGTGATTGTTCCGTTCGACATGTCCTCGATTGTCGTCTTGCCGTCCCGCGCGGTCACCGTCAGGTTTTCGAGGCCGAGCGCCAACTGTTTCAAGTTGAGCGTGTGCGCCTCTTTGACGTTCGGCACGATGAGTCCGCGAGGGGTCGCCGCCGCGATCCCGAGGTTGACGTAGTGGTGAACGATGATGTCCTTGTCGGTCCACGACGAGTTCACGTTGGGGTTTCGCTGAACCGCCCAAATAACAGCGCGCGCCATGACGAGGAGGGGCGAAACGCGAATGCCCTGGAAATCCGGTGATGCCTTGAGGCGCTTGACGAAATCCATCGTTCGTGTTGCGTCGACATCGACGAACACCGACACGTGCGGCGCTTCGAACTTTGATTTGACCATCGCCGCGGCGATCGCCTTCCGCACTCCCTTGACCGGAATGTATTCCTCGCGCTCGCTCGGCCATTCCGGGGTTTCGACGTTGCGGAAAACGGTCTTGACCTGCGATTGGCGAACGACATCATCACGGGTCACCTCACCGCGAGCGCCCGTCGCCAACACACTCTGGATGTCCACGCCGAGCTCTTTGGCGAGTTTGCGAACAGGCGGTTTGGCCAGCACCGCAACCGCGCTGGCGGCAGCAGCGGTATAGACCACGGGGGGAGTCGCTGGCGAGGCGGCGGGTGCGGTCGAAGTGGCGGCGGACGACGTTCGCGATCCGCGGCGCGACGTCACGCGACCGCCACTGCCGTATCCGACCAAGACGGGCTCGGGAGCGGCGGCGGGCTTTT
>CAMDKN010000139.1 GCA_945901035.1 Gulosibacter massiliensis
GCCGGCATTGCGCAACGTCTCGGCTGCACGCAGGCCACCCATCGAGGCGCCGACAATCACTACGGGACGAGTCACGGCGACGGTTTATTCGACGAACGTAATGGCCTGCATCGGACAGATTTCGATGGCGAGTTGGATGTTCTCGCGCTCGCTGTCGTCAGCGGTCGACTGGTCCTCGAGTTTGTCATCGTCGTTGAGGCGGAACACAGTGGGTGCGTCGAAGACACACTGGCCGTAGTGCTGGCACTTCTCCATGTCGACGTGGATCTTGAGCGTCATGATTTCTCCTCAATGGTTGACGGGTAGAGGTCTTTGGACGGGGTGCGTATTCCGCGGAACTCCCAATCGCCACCCATCGCGGTCGAGACGACCTCTTCGCTTTCGGTGGGTTGAGCGCCAACATCCGTGCGGATCGGGGTCGGGCCTTCCACTATGTGGTTGGTGAGGCGACCGAGTCCCTCGACCTCGACCTCGACGACGTCGCCGGGCTGAACCGGTCGCGAATTCGCGGGTGTACCCGCGAACAACATATCCCCGGGGACCAGGGTGATCGTGCGCGCAATGTCGGCGACCAAATAGTGCATGTCCCATTCCATGTTGTCGGTGTTGTCCTCTTGCTTGACCTCACCGTTCACATAGGTGCGAAGCATCTTGTTGCGGAAATCCCAATCCGTGACGAGGCCGGGGCCGACGGGAGCGAGAGTGTCCGAACCCTTGACGCGCAACATCGAGCCTGCGTCGGTGTCGCGGAAATCGTGGAGCCCGTAGTCGTTGCCGACGGTGTATCCCGCAATGTATTCGGCGGCATCCTCGGGTGCGATATTGCGGCAGGTCTTGCCGATCACGATGACGATTTCGCCCTCATAATTGAGCCACTTGCATCCCGCTGGACGGACTACGGCACCGCGATGGGTGTTCAGCGCGGTGATCGGCTTGTGGAAGTAGGTCGGTGCGGCGGGCAACTTCGTCATGAACTCTTGCGTACGGCTGTCGAAGTTGAGGTGGACCGCGATGATCTTGGTCGGTTCGGCGGGCGCGAGGTGAATCGCGTCCGCGATGGCGACAACACGGCCGTCGGTGGCGACGAGATTGTCACCCTGACGCAGGACCTGCGTCGGATACCCGTCCAGGAGGATTCGGCGGAACTCAGTCACGAGACAGCACCAGATCTTTCGGTTGCGCGAAACCGCCCTCCGGCTTCGAGAACCACACGTGAACCTGGCCGGTCCCGATCGAGTTCTCGTATTCGCTGTACATCTCGCCCTTCGCGGTGAAGTTCTCTTCGCCCAACGCCCCCGCCATCGCGAGGTAGTGGAAAAAGCCGGCTTCGGGCTTGTACTTCTTGAAGGTGTCGAAGTCGTCGAGGATTGCGGCGTGGTCGCCGGCCTTCATCCACTCGAGCACCTTGAGGTCGTACTGATACGCCTCGGGCGTGTAGATGTTCTTCGGGTCACTCGATTCGTGCTTGCGCAGATCACGGAGCTTGTGGAAGGTGTGCGACAGAGCTCCCGACGCCAACAACAACACTTTGCGATCGGAATCGCGAATTGCCTCGCCGAGCGCACGCCCCGCTCGAATGAAGTCTTCTGGCGTTCCGGTCTGGCAGACGGACAACGAAATCCACGCCTTGTCGTCGAGACCGCGGCCGAGGTAGTGCCACAGGTTGACCGTCGCATAGAAAATCGGCAGGTGCGGGTCCGCGATCGGGGTGATCCACGTGCCGTTCTTCTCGTCGTATTTCGCCAACGAATTTGCGAGTTCCGGGTCGCCCTTGATGGCATAGGGAATCTGGGTCATGCCGCGCGGGAGTTCCTCCGAGGTGAACAATCCCGATCGTTCGGCTGCCGACGTCACGACAAACTCGACCGTCGTCGCCCAGTGGCTGTCGAGTACGACCACAGTGTCGTAATCGAGTGTCTCGAAGACGTCGTGACGCAGTTTCCTCAGTCCGGGGACGAGACTGAGTTCTTCGCCGTTGTTGAGGTCTTTGCGGACCGCCTCCGGCAACATGATCGTGGGTACGTGCGCGAGGATTCCTGCTCCGACTACTTCGCCCATGGGTTATTCCTTCCATCCGTTAGGTGAGACAACAGTGTTTTTGACGTCCGCATAGAAATCGAACGACCAGGTTCCGCCATCGCGACCGATTCCCGACTTCTTCGATCCGCCGAAGGGGGCACGCAAGTCGCGGACGAAGAAACAGTTGACCCAGATCGTTCCCGCGACGAGTTCACTCGTGATGCGCTGGGCGTGTTCGCGGTTTCCTGACACGACGACGGCGGCGAGCCCGAACTCGGTTCCGTTCGCCATCGCGATGACCTCGTCGTCGGTGTCGAACGTTTGCATGCACAACACAGGACCGAAGATTTCGGCCGAGACGATTTCGCTGCCGGCGGCAGGGTTCTTGACGAGAGTCGGCTGGAAGTAGAGCCCACCGAGTTCGGCATTCGGTCCACCGCCCCAGAGGATGTCCTGGCCCTCGGCCGTTGCGCGGTCGACGAAGCCCTTGATGCGATCGAAGTGAGCCTGGTGAACTTGCGGCCCGATGTCGGTTTCGGGGTCGCGCGGATCGCCCTGCTTCAGCGCTGCGACTTTGTCGCGGAACTTCTCGGCGAAGGCATCCGCGACCGATTCGTGCACGAGGATGCGCGTTCCCGAGAGGCACACCTGGCCCGCGTTGTCGTATTGTTCGACCGCGATTTCCGCAGCGAGATCGAGGTCAGCATCCGCCATGACGATGCACGGGCTCTTCCCGCCCAATTCAAATGAAACCGGCGTGAGGTTGTCGGCCGCCGCATGAGCGATGATTTTCGCCGTCGGCACCGACCCGGTGAACGAGATGCGCGCGATGTCCGGGTGTCCGGTCAGGGCAGCCCCGGCTTCTGTTCCGTAACCAAAAACCACGTTGAACACACCAGCGGGGATTCCCGCCTGAACCGTCAAATCGGCGAAGAACGACGCCGTGAGCGGAGTCCATTCGGCGGGCTTGAGAACGACGGTGTCGCCGGCGGCGAGCGCCGGCCCGATCTTCCACGTCGCGAGCATGAGCGGCGCATTCCAGGGAGTGATGAGCGCCGCGACACCGGACGGGTCCCACGTGATGTTGTTCGTGTGGCCGCGCGTTTCGAAAGCGTCGTGGTGCAGGTCATTGATGGCGTAGTCGGCGAAGAATCGGATGTTCATCGCGACGCGGGGCATGACTCCGCGCAGGTGCGAACGCAACAGTGCACCGTTGTCGAGCGTCTCAATGTTGGCGAGTGCTTCGACGTTGGCCTCGACGAGGTCGGCGAGCTTGTTAAGCAGTTCGCCGCGTTTCTTTGGCCCCAACTGTGACCAGGCGGGAACCGCAGCGCGGGCGGCGGCGACCGCGGCGTTGACAGCGTCGGCATCACCACGGGCGATTTCGCCCAGGAACGACCCGTCAATGGGAGACGTGTTGGTGTAGGTCTGGGCGGACTCGACGCGCTGACCGTTGATGAAGTGGCGGGTGTCAACCTGGACACCGGCAACGTCAATCGTGTGCACGAACACCACTCCTTCGGGGCATGGAACCGAAAATCATTAGGATACTAATGATTTATCGTACGCCATACTTGTTGTCAAGCGCTAGCCCTTTGTATCAGGATTCAGGAGAGCCACTATGGCCGGACACCGCCCACGCATCGCTATCGTCGCG
>CAMDKN010000140.1 GCA_945901035.1 Gulosibacter massiliensis
TATCCGTCCACACGATTCCCTCGCTTCCGCCCAGCGCCTTGATGAGTGCCTCTTTGGCCGCAAACCGACCCGCGAGTGATTCGATGGGGAGTTCCCGCTCGCTCGGGGTGAACAGGCGGTCGCGAAGTCCCGGTGTGCGTTCGAGCGACGTCGTGAATCGTGCGATGTCAACGACGTCGATTCCGTGCCCGGCGATCGCCATCGCTTATTCCACCGTGACGGATTTAGCCAGGTTGCGGGGTTGGTCGACATCGAGACCCTTGGCAGCAGCGAGTTCCATCGCAAAAATGTGCAATGGCACCACGGCCAGAATCGGTTCGATGAAACTGGACGCCAACGGAATGGTGATGACCTCGTCGGCATACGGCAAGACCGCCGCGTCTCCCTGCTCGGCGATGGCGATAATGCGAGCGCCACGGGCTCGAATCTCTTGAATGTTGGACACGACTTTGGCGTGCAACGACTTCGGGTCGCGCGGGCTCGGCACAATCACGAACACGACTTGGCCCGGTTCGATGAGGGCGATCGGTCCGTGCTTCAGTTCACCCGCGGCAAAACCCTCAGCGTGAATGTAGGCGAGCTCTTTCATCTTGAGGGCCCCCTCCAACGCGATGGGATACCCGACGTGACGACCGAGTAAAAGGATTGCCTGGGTGTCCGACATCCATTTCGCCAGGGTCTGAAGTCGTTCACCGTGTTTCAGAACCGACTCGATCATCGCCGGCGTGGCCTCGAGGTCTCGGACAATCGAGGCGAGCATCGCCTTGTCGCCCTTACCGTTGGACTGCGCAATCGCGATTCCGAGAAGGTACAGCGCCGTGATCTGGGCGATGAAGGCTTTCGTCGACGCGACGGCGACCTCGGGCCCGGCGTGGGTGTAAATCACCGCGTCCGATTCGCGCGGAATCGTCGCACCCTGGGTGTTGCAGATCGACAGCGTTCGGGCCCCGATCTCGCGCGCGTATTTGACCGCCATCAGGGTGTCCATTGTTTCGCCCGATTGGCTGACCGAAACAATCAGAGTTCGGTCGGAAATAACGGGTTCGCGATAGCGAAATTCGTGACTCAATTCGACGTCCACGGGGATTCGCGCCCACTGCTCGAGTGCGTATTTCCCCACGAGTCCCGCGTACGCCGCGGTGCCGCAGGCAATAATGATGATTCGTTCGATGTCGCCGAAATCCGACGGGTTGAAACCAGCGATGTGTACCTCGCCGTCCTTGATTCGACCGCGAATCGTGTCGGCGACCGCAGCGGGCTCTTCGCTGATTTCTTTGGCCATGAAGGACCGCCAACCGCCCTTGTCCGCCGCCGAGACATCCCAGGTGACGGTAAACGGTTCGGGGGTGACGGCGTTGCCGTCGAAATCGATGACCGAGACGCTGTCGGGGGTGATGGTGACAATCTGGTCTTGACCGATGGCGAGTGCGTCGCTGGTGAATTCGACGAACGCGGCGACGTCACTGCCGAGAAAGTTTTCACCCTTGCCGAGCCCAATGACGAGAGGCGAATTTCGGCGAGCGCCCACCACAACCCCGGGCGCGTCCTCGTGGATGACGAGGAGTGTGAAGGCACCGCTGAGCTTGGCCACCACCGCCCGCATCGCCTCGGTCAGATTAGGCGTGCGGTGGTATTCGCGCGCCACCAGGTGGGCGGCGACTTCGGAATCCGTTTCCGACGTGAATTCGACTCCGGCCGAGACGAGCTCGGCCTTGAGCTCGGCAAAGTTTTCGATGATGCCGTTGTGGATGAGCGCGAGTTTGCCATCGTCGGCGAGGTGAGGGTGGGCGTTGACGTCGGTGGGTGCACCGTGCGTCGCCCACCGAGTGTGCCCGATTCCGGTGTGTCCGTCGTGGAGTGGATTGGCGACCAGTTCATCGCGGAGCGTCTGTAACTTTCCCGACCGTTTCCGCGTTTGCAGATCGTCCGAGATGATGGCGACACCCGCCGAGTCGTACCCGCGGTACTCGAGTCGTCCGAGTCCCCCGAGGAGGACCTCTTGCGAACCCCGTGGCCCGACGTAACCGACAATCCCGCACATAGGGGCAAGTCTATCCGCCCCGCGAGCGGAGTATCGTTGTCCAAATGGCAGATGGTTCGATCGGGCTGACCCCGTTTCACGAGATTCCCCGTCGACGGTGGGCTGCGCTGTCGTCGTCGTTGGGTTCGCCGCTGACCGAGGCGGAAATCGAACGAATTCGGGGGTTGGGTGATTCGCTCGACCTCGACGAGGTCGACAGCATCTACATCCCCCTGACAAACCTGCTGTCGCGCTACGCGAAGGCGGCGCGCCAAACGCACGCGGATACGGCGCAGTTCCTCGGCATCACCCAGCCACACACGCCATTCATCATCGGAGTGGCCGGAAGCGTCGCGGTCGGAAAATCTACGGTGTCCAGGCTTCTGCGCGAATTACTGTCCCGCGACGCCGAAACACCGCACATTTCTCTGATCACAACGGACGGTTTCCTGTACCCCAACGCCGAACTCACCAAACGGGGGATTCTTCACCGCAAGGGGTTCCCGGAATCGTACGATCGTCGCGCACTGTTGCGTCTCGTGACCGACCTCAAGTCCGGCGCCGAGACCGTTCGAGCGCCGGTGTACTCGCACCTGTCGTACGACATCGTTCCCGGCGAAACAGTCGAGGTGTCGCGCCCCGACATCCTCATCGTCGAAGGACTCAATGTGCTGCAACCTCCCATCACGGGTCAGTCGATCGCGATCTCCGACCTGTTCGATTTCTCTATCTATGTCGACGCCCGCACTGCGGACATCGAGTCGTGGTACGTCAATCGCTTTCTCGAACTGCAGACGAGCGCCTTCGCGGACGAGCGTTCGTACTTCCACAAGTACGCGAGTTTGACCCGCGAGGAAGCGATCGCCGAAGCCACTCACATTTGGAAGTCCGTCAACGAACCGAATCTGGTGACGAACATCGCGCCCACCCGGCCTCGAGCGACGTTGGTGTTGAAAAAGGGCCGCGACCACAGCGTGTCGACGGTGCTGTTGCGCAAAATCTAGAGCGCGAGGCGCTCCCGCACCAGATCCGCGATTCGCGCTGCGACGCTCTCGGCATGGTCCTGAGTTGCGGCTTCGACCATCACGCGCACGAGAGGTTCGGTTCCGGAAGGACGCAGCAGAATGCGGCCCGTGTCGCCCAGTTCGCTTTCCAACTCGGTGACCAATTCGGCGATCGGGGAATCCGAATCCAATTTCGACAGGTCGACCCCGGCCACGTTGACCAAAATCTGCGGCAGCGCCGTCATGACGGCCGCAAGTTCGGCGATTGTTTTGCCGGTGCGCGCCATTTCGGCCGCGAGTTGCAGACCGGTGAGAAGCCCGTCGCCCGTGGTGGAGTGGTCAGCGAAAATGATGTGCCCCGATTGTTCACCACCGAAGTTGTAGTTGCCGGATTCCATGTCTTCCAGGACGTAACGGTCACCGACGGGCGACCGTCGAAGCGTTATTCCGTGACTCTCCAAAGCGAGTTCCAGCCCAAGGTTGCTCATCACCGTCGCCACGACCGTCGAATTCGCTAATTTTCCTTGGCGGTTCAACGACACCCCCAGAATCGCCATGATGTGGTCGCCGTCGATGACGTTCCCGGCGGCATCGACCGCGAGGCACCGATCGGCGTCACCGTCGTGG
>CAMDKN010000141.1 GCA_945901035.1 Gulosibacter massiliensis
CACAGGGCGATGAGTTCGTCGCCGTTCTCGAACGGGAACGGAAGAATCGTGTCGGTCGTCGTCGCGGGGGCGGCACCAATCTCGTCATCGGATTCGATGAACCCGCCGCCGACCGAAAAGTAGGTGCGAGTGAATAGGGACTCGCCGTCGGCGCCCAGCGCCGCGTACGTCATCGCGTTGGAATGCTGTGGAAGCCTCGTCATCGGCCGCAGCTCGATGTCCTCGGCGTCGAAGGGAAGTTCGCGACCCGCCGCCGTGATGCGTCCCGATGCGACGGCGTCGTCCCACGCGGTCGACAGCGCGACGGGGTCGCACGTTCGCGGGTCGGCACCCTCGAGTCCCGCGATGATCGCGTTCGTCGTTCCGTGGCCAACTCCGGTCGCACCGAGCGAACCGAAAAGAGAGACGCGGATTCGAGCGACGGAACCGAGGTGATCCGTGTCGCCCAGTTCCGTGACGAATCGTCGGGCGGCGCGCATCGGCCCCACCGTGTGGGAACTGGAAGGACCAACGCCGACGGTGAACAGGTCAACTGCGGTGAGTGTGCTCACAGTGTCAACCTACCTTCCGTTCGAGAAAAGGCGCCTGCGAGCCGACGAATCGGCCCACAGGCGCCCCTTGTTCTACTTGTGTTCGCCGTGAACCGCGTAGCGCTCCTCCGGAGACATTACGAGGTTGTGACGACCGACCAGCGCGAAGTAGGCCAGGAAGACCACGTACACGACAATGATCGCTTGGATCGCGGGCAGGAACGTCTCGTTCAACAGGAATCCGACGAACGCGAGTGCGGCGATCGCCGCAGCGACTGATGCCCCACCGACACCCCATGGCGAGCGATATGGACGCTCGAGTTTGGGGTGCTTGACGCGCAGAATGATGAACGACAGCATTTGCATGATGTAGGCCAACATGGCGCCCCACACGGCGATGTTGAGGATGATCGCACCGGCGACGGTACCCATTCCCTCGGGGTCGTTCGCGACAGCCCAGTCGAGGTAGACGAGAGCGACGAGGCCGATAACGCCACCTACGGTGAGTGCGAGCCACGGAGTCTTGTTCTTGCCCGTGACGGACAGTCCCTTGAAGTAGTAGCCAGCGCGCGACAGCGAGTACATGTTGCGACCGTAGGCGAACATGATGCCCTGCAGCGACGCGAGCAAACCGATCAGCGCGAAGATACCGAGAACGGCAGCCCAGCCGTCACCCAGAACGGCACGGAAGCCGTCGAGGAGAGGTTCGCCCGCAGCACCCGTTGCCTCAGCACCGAGGATTCCGGTGTTGATGAACATGACGAGAAGGCCGGTGACGATGAGGGTTCCACGTGCCCAGAATCCGGCGCGGGGGATGTCCTTCGACGGGTTGTGTGCTTCTTCCGCAGCGAGCGGGAGTTCTTCGATTCCGAGGAACAGCCACACACCGAAGGGGATTGCGAAGAGAATGCCCATGATGCCGTTAGGAAGGAACCAGCTGGAACCAGCAGCAGCCGGGTCGGCGGGGATGTTCCACAGGCTTGACCAGTCGATCTGACCCGACGCAAGCACAATCACCGAGAAGAGCACGATGATGGCGAGCGAGATGATCGACACGATGATGGAGAAGCGGAACGAGATTGCCGAACCGAGCGAGTTGAGTCCGACGAACACGGCGTACAACACGACGTACCAGATCCACATGTTTCCGGTCAGGTCGAGTGAGAGCAGTTCCTTCGTGACACCGTTGAGATAGGCCGCCGAGAAGAACACGACGACCGCGGTCGTTGCGACGTACTCGATGGTCTCGGCCAGACCCGTAACGAATCCACCCCAGGGCCCCATCGCCTTGCGGGCGAATGAATAGGCTCCACCGGAGTGGGGCATCGCGGACGACATTTCACCGATCGCGAACATGAGTCCGTAGTACATGACGACGAGGATGAGGAACGCGACGAGAAGGCCGCCGAAACCGCCGGCGGCGACTCCGAAGTTCCAACCCGAGAAGTCACCCGAGATGACCGCCGCGATTGCGAGACCCCAGAGGCCCCACACGCCAGCGGATCGAGTTAACTGTCGTTTCTCGAAATAGTCCTTGCTTTGCTCGGTGTATGAAACACCCGAGACTTTTAATTTGTCAGACATACGACGTTGTAGTCCTTTCCCGTCGCGGGAACTTTCGCACCCACGACATTGTGTTGGCTAGGTAACTGTGAGCATAGACCCGATAGCGTTCCAAAATCCAACCTTTAGGGGAAAATTTTTCGGAAACTTTTTGCGAGTGGCGATTTCTCCCGTTCGGCTTTTCTGGCTTGCGCGTGGCACTATGTTGACAGAAGGCATCCGAGTGGTGTTTTCTAAAGGTTAGAAATCCGACCTCAACGAAGAGGAAACAGAAATGGCGAAATCCACTGGCATGCTCACCGTCCCCGAACTTCAGAAGTTGGTGGATTCGGGTGAGATCGACACGGTCATCATCTCGTTCACCGACATGCAGGGCCGACTCGTCGGAAAGCGGATGTCCGCTCGGCTGTTCGTCGAGGACACCATCTCTCACGGTGCGGAGTGTTGCAACTACCTGCTCGCCGTCGATGTCGAAAACAACACCGTTCCGGGTTACGAGTTTTCGTCCTGGGAAAAGGGCTACAACGACATGGCGATGATTCCCGTCATGTCCACCCTCCGACTCGTCCCGTGGATTCCTCACACCGCGATGGTCATGGCCGATTTGCAGACGACAGACCACGAGCCCGTCGCCATCGCGCCGCGCTCGGTCCTCCAGGCGCAGATCGATCGCCTCGCAAAAATGGACCTGGTGCCCTATGTCGGCACAGAACTCGAATTCATCGTGTTCGACGATTCGTTCCGTGACGCGTGGGCGAAAGGATACGACAACCTGCGCCCGTCGACGGACTACAACGTCGATTACGACCTTCTCGCTAGTAACCGGGTCGAGCCGCTTTTGCACGACATTCGCGTGAGTATGGACAAAGCGGGGATGTACTGCGAAGGCGTCAAGGGCGAATGCAACCTGGGTCAGCAAGAGATCGCATTCCGTTACGACACCGCCATGGTCACGTGTGACAACCACTCGGTCTACAAGAGCGGCGCCAAGATGATCGCCGACAACCACGGCAAGTCGCTGACATTCATGGCCAAGTTCAACGAGCGCGAGGGCAACTCGTGCCACATCCACATCTCGTTTCGGGACTCGAAAGGGAACCCGGTCTTCGCCGACAAGGGCGCTGAGAACGGAATGTCGGACATGTTCCGCCACTTCCTCGCCGGACAGATCGCGCTCATGCGCGAATTCACGCTTCTGTACGCGCCCAACATCAACTCGTACAAGCGATTCGCGGAAGGTTCGTTTGCGCCGACGGCGATCGCGTGGGGCCACGACAACCGTACCCTCGCGCTCCGTGTCGTCGGGCACGGTCTGGGCATGCGCGTCGAACACCGCGTACCCGGCGGTGACGTCAATCAGTACCTTGCCGTCGCCGGCTTGATCGCGGCGGGAATTCACGGAATCGAGAACAAGTTGGAACTCGAGGACATGACCCGCGGAAACGGATACGAAGCGGACAAGCCGCACGTTCCAACGACGCTTCGCGAAGCGGCCGACCTGTTCGAGAACAGTGCCGCCGCACGATCGATCTTTGGCGACGAGATGGTCAAGCACCT
>CAMDKN010000142.1 GCA_945901035.1 Gulosibacter massiliensis
CGGCCGAAGCGGCACACCGGCAACCCGGGCGCACGTCAGAATGAGGACGGGTTGGCGCTTCGCGCGTGGAAGTTTTGTGACGAGGGAGAGAAGTTCGTCGTCATCCGCGATTCCGAGTGCCCAGTCCCGATAGCGCGGTGACTCGGCGCCCTCGGCGCTGGCGAAACGGCGAAACCAGTCAGCGGTCTGTTCTCGCTCGCTGTCCGCCATGTTTCCGAGTTTAATGGGGGCATGACAGATAACCCGATGAAGCGAACCGATGCCGAGTGGCGTGAGACGCTTACCCCCGAACAATTCCACATCTTGCGCGAAGCCGGCACCGAGCGCCCCTTCACCGGCGAGCTGTTGAACGAAGAGCGTGCCGGGCTCTACACCTGCGGCGGATGCGGTGCCGAATTGTTCGTCGCCGGCACCAAATTCGACAGCCATTGCGGCTGGCCCTCCTTCTACGAAACCATCAATCCCGACGCAGTGACGCTGATCGAAGACAATTCGCTCGGACAGACCCGAACCGAAGTTCGGTGCGCCGCATGCGACGGACACCTCGGTCACGTTTTTCCCGACGGGTTCGGAACCCCCACCGGACTTCGCTACTGCATGAATTCGGTCGCGCTGAAATTTACGCCCGAGAGTGGGTCATGACCGAACACCGCATTTTTGGGATGCCCGTTGCGGTTGTCTATCCCCTGTACCTCGCAAAGTTGATCCGCAAGGGTCACACCGAAGAGGAATTGCGTGTCGTGACCCGCTGGCTCACGGGATTCACGGACGCCGAAATCGATGAACACCTGTCCCGCGAGAGCACGTTCGCAGACTTTTTCGCTGCGGCAAAACTCCACGACAACGCCTCGCAGATCACGGGTGTCATCTGCGGGTTGCGTGTCGAAAACATCGAAGATCCGCTCATGCAAAAGATCCGGTACCTCGACAAGTTGGTTGACGAGGTGGCCAACGGCAAAAAGATGACGTCCATCCTGCGGGGTTCGAACTAACCGGAGCCTCGAGTGAGGATTGAACTCACGACCCCTTCATTACGAGTGAAGTGCTCTACCACTGAGCTATCGAGGCATCACCGAATCGGCAACCGCACTAGGTTATCACGCCGAGTCGGTCGCGATTAAGCCCGGGCGACGCCGCTCGTTTCGACGAATAACGCCTCGAGCGCCAACAGCGGTGTGACGTTCCGTTCCATTCGCTTGCGAGCCGTGTCGATTGCGTCGAGCAGGGAGACCGCGTGCGCGGCATCGTGTCGTTCGAGCCACAGGGAAATCTCGTTGCTGAACTCGGAATTGGTGAGCGGCACGTTTCCGCCCAGTGACACGACCAAGACGTCGCGAAACAGCGACTCGAGGTCGGTCAACACGTGGTCCACGCCGTCTCGAAGCGAACGGGTCGCGCGACGCTTCTGGTTTTCTTCCAGGACCTTCAGTTGAGGACGAAGACCGATCGGCACAGCTTCACCGGGGGCGAGCCCGAGCGACTGCAGGAATTCGGATCGTTCGGTGTCATCACGAACCTCGGTGTACGCCTTCGCGTCGTCGGTGGCGAGTGCCACGATTTCCGCCGCCGTGTTGACCGCGTCGGACACCAGCCGAATTCCCAACACGAGCGAGAGGCTGCGGGCTCGTCGCTCGCGGGCGTCGGCGGACGTGGCGAGGCGCCGCGCCATGCCGATGTGGCTCTGGGCGTGGCGCGCCGATTGTTCCGCAATCACCGGGTCAACTCCGTCACGCGCCACCAGCATCGCGGCGATGTCGGCAATCGCGGGAACTCCGATTCGCACACTACGAACGCGCGAGCGAATTGTGGGAATCACGTCGGCCTCGCTCGGCGCACACATAATCCAAATGGTGCGCGCGGCGGGCTCTTCGAGCGCTTTGAGCAACACGTTCGACGTGCGTTCCGCCATTCGGTCGGCGTCTTCGATGATGATAATCCGCCACGAGGACGCCACCGGCGAGCGATAGGAGGTCTCTACCAGTTCGCGCACCTCGTCAATCGGGATCAGCACACGTTCCGTGGCAAGCACCGTGAGGTCGGGGTGGGTGAGCGCGCGCACCTGTCGGTCAATCGAGTCAGCGTCTTCGCCGGCCCCGAGCAATTGCGCCGCGAACGCGCGCGCGATCAGCGAACGCCCCGACCCAGCCGGTCCGGTGATGAGCCACGACTGCGTCAACGTGTCGGGGCTATCTGCCGCGCTCTGCATCTGCGCGATAACCGAGTCGTGCCCGACCAGATCATTCCAGAGGGAGGTCATCAGCGCTCGTTCAGCCGCGCAAGAATCGCGTCGCGTATGACGTCGCGGTCCAACGTCGCATCGACCACGATGAACCGGGCGGGCTCCGCCGCCGCCAACTCGAGATACGAGTCGCGAACGCGGGTGTGAAACTCGAGGGCTTCCGATTCGAGCCGATCGAAACGCTTGTTCGCCGCGTCGAGCCGTTCCCGGCCAACGGCGGGGGCGAGGTCGAGCACCACCGTGAAGTCCGGCAACAACCCTTCGGTCGCCCAGAGGCTGAGGTTGCGAACTTCAACCGGGTCGAGAACGCGGCCCGCCCCCTGGTAGGCGACCGAGGAATCGAGGTAACGGTCTTGAATGACGACAGCGCCGCGCGCGAGTGCCGGACGAACCACCGTCTTGATGTTGTGGGCGCGGTCCGCGGCGTACAACAACGCTTCGGCGCGGGGCGCGATGTGGTTTCGCGAATGCAACACAATTTCGCGGAGTTCCAACCCAAGGTCGGTTCCCCCCGGTTCACGGGTAAAGACCACTTCGCGGCCCTGATTAGTGAACCATTCGCCGAGCAACTCCGACTGGGTGCTCTTCCCCGTCCCGTCGCCGCCCTCGAAGGTGATAAACAGTCCGGTCATTTTTTGGCTCGTGACGGTCGTCGGCCAATCGGCTTCTTCGGGGCTGGGCCTTTCGCCCGTCGCTCCGCGATGAGTTCCACCGCGCGCTCGTGGGACACCTCTTCGGGGACCTCACCGGCGGGGATGGTGGCGTTCGTCTCGCCGTCCGTGACGTACGGACCGAACTTGCCACTCTTGACCTTGATGGGCTTACCGCTGACGGGGTCCGGCTCGAGTTCTTTGATGCTCGACGCCGACCGCGACCCGTACTTGGGTTGTGCAAATAGTTCGAGGGCGTGTTCCAGCGTCACCTCGAAAATCGCCTGCTCATCGTCGAGCGAGCGCGAGTCCGTGCCCTTTTTCAAATACGGTCCGTAGGGTCCGTTCTGCGCGGTGATGGGTTTCTCCGTTTCCGGGTCGATTCCGACGACGCGGGGAAGCTCAAACAGTCGAATGCAGGTCTCGAGGTCGACGGTCGTCGGGTCCATCGTGGAAAACAGCGACGCCGTGCGCGGCTTCGGGTCTTTACCCTTGATTTTTCGCGGGGTGTATTCGGGCAGGGTATAGCTGGGTTCGTCGCCCTCGATGATCTCGGGGTCAATCGGACTTTCTTGGATGTACGCACCAAACCGTCCCACGCGAGCGGTGATCATGCTGGTGCCATCCGCGCTGACGCCGATCGCGCGAGATCCCGGCTCGGGTGCGTCGCGTAATTCTCGGGCTTTCTCGAGCGTCAGTTCGTCCGGTGCCAAACCGTCCGGCACGGACAC
>CAMDKN010000143.1 GCA_945901035.1 Gulosibacter massiliensis
GCGAACAGTTCGGAACGATCTAGGCGTCGAGGCGCTGCTGCAGCGCGTCCGTCAATAGCGCCGTCAAGGCCGCCATCTGAACCGACATGCTCTGTTCGAGCTCGCTGTCGTCGCCATCGAGCGCACGCGCCGCTAGTCCTGCTTTCGAATCGATGAGGTCGGCGATGCGTGAATCAATCGTCTGCGCCGCAATGATGCGCCACGCGGTGACGGGCAGTTCCTGACCAATCCGGTGAACGCGGTCAATCGCCTGCGTCTGTTCGGCGCTGGTCCACGACAGTTCCGAGAGCACCACGTTGGATGCGACCTGGAGGTTGATGCCCACTCCGGCGGCGGTGAGCGAACACACGATCACGGCGACATCGGGGTCGTTGGTGAAGTCGTCGATCGCTTTCGTGCGGGCTTCGGCGGACTGGTTGCCGCGAATCGACGTTGTCCTGAGTCCCGCTTTCGCGAAGTGTTGCTCGGCCGTGTCCATCACGTCGACGTGTTTGGCGAAGAACACGACCTTGCCGACACTGTTCGCGAGTTGCACGGTGTAATCGGCCGCGAGATTGGCTTTCGCCTGTCCGATGCGACGCACCATCGCGAACACGTTGTCCTGCGACGTCGAATTCTTGGACTCTTCGACCTCGGAATTGGCGACGAGTCGCACGATGTCCGCGTCGATTCCAGCCGGACGGTCACCGCGACCCGCGATGATCCGGTCGTATCGTTCGACGAGGCGCTGCATGAGCGCCGCCTCGGAGTCGCGAATCGACCGACCGATTTCGTCATCCAGTTCCACCGGGATGTCCGCGACGCGGCGAGCGGGGATGTCTTTGGCGACGTCGGCCTTACGGCGCCGGACGATTCCCATGTCGATGACGCACTGGCGCGCCTCGGTGAAAAATGCACCGTCGGCGGGGGTCAGTTCCAGCCCTTCGAGTTTCGCCATCAGTGCCGTGGTGGGCTTGTCGTCGTCGATCCAGCCGAGGAACTTCCAAATCATCCGGAAGTCTTCGACCTCGTTGATGAGGGGCGTTCCCGTGAGCGCGATCATGAGCGGGTTGCCGTGCCTCGAACGAACCGCGTTCGCGATGCGCTGCACGTGCATCGAGCGTTGCGATTCTCGGTTCTTGATGAAGTGGGCTTCGTCGACGACCATGCCGGCGAAACCGAAGCGGCTCGCCCACCCCGCGTGGCGATCGAGAATGTCGTAGTTGATGATGATGACGTCCGAAAAGGCGTCGAGGTCGTCTCCGTCACCGTGGATGACCGACGCGATGCGGTGAGGAATCCAGCGGTCGACTTCGCGTTCCCAGTTGCGTTTGACGACGTTGGGGACGACGACAAGAAGCGGGAACGAATTCGTCGCCTCGGCGGCGAGGAGGGCCTGTGCGGTCTTGCCGAGACCCGGTTCGTCGGCGAGAAGATAACTGCGGTGTCCCGCCTTGGCGGATTCGACGAATCGCGCCTGGTGGCGCATGAGGTCGAGCCCACCGGGAGTCGCGAGTGAACGCGCCTCGGGCAGTTCCATGCTCGCCGCCTGACCGCCCTGTTCGAACGCGCGAAACAGCGGGTCGAAGAGTTCCCAGTTCTGCAGGCGACCCGTCACGCGCGGGTTCGGTGCGTACACGGGCGGAAGGAACGGATTCGCGAGTTCCGCTCGGCGGACGCTCGCGGGCAACACCGACTTGCTCGAGTCCTCCGCCGACGTCGACGGAGATTCGTCAATGATGAGGATGTCGTCGATGTCGAGTTCCGCGCCGGAGGCGAGCAACATGTCTCGCTTGAGTTTCTGAGTCGCCGCCGAAATCGGCGCGTTCGGGTCGAGCAAGGCTCCGAGCGACTGGTCGCGCGCAAGAGCCTTCACCATGATCATGGCGAGGCCGTCGAGGCGTTTGTTGACGTCTTCGCGTTCCTTCTGGGGAATCGATTTGTCCTCGTCGAGGCGCGCCTTTTCCTCGCGGATGAGAAGTCCGGCGGCGTGGAACTTGGTGCGGTTCGATGCGTTCACCTTCCCGTCGCGGTTCACCGCGTTTTCGACCTCGCGCACCGCCCGCGCGAGAATCGGGATGATGCCCTCTTCGTCGAGGGGACGACGACGTTTCGAACGAGCGTTCGTTTTGCTGCGGCCAGTCTGGGCCATTGTTCTCCTTGATTACACACCACCATCGAAGCGGCCGAGGCCCTGAACTGCGAGGGTGAAGAATTTGCCCTGAACTTCGCGAATTGCGGCGGGCGTTGAGTACAGTTTAGCGCAGAAAAGGTGGGGCGCCCAACGTGATCGAACACTCGCGGGTCAGACTCCCCCGCCGCCTCCACCGCCGCCACCGCCACCGGCGGATCCGCCGCCGTCCGAACCGCCAGCCGACGAGGCTGATGCGGCGGAGGCGAACGACGACAGTGAACTGGTGAACGACGACGCGGCGAAGGGGACGGTCGCGTCATACCAGGTTGGCGAATCGCCCTGATAGGCGACTTCGAGGACTTTGCCCCATTCCTTTTCCCGCCCCAACAGAATCGCCCACGGCAAAACCAGTTCATACAGGTGCAGCACTGCGCGCTTGTCGGCCGTGTCGACGGGTTTCCGCAGTGCGCCTTCGGGCGACTGCAACACCCGCAGGCGGTCCGCTTCGGCGACGCGAATGTACAGGTCGAGGCCGGCGATGTGGTCGCGCGCTTCAGCCCCCGTTTCGGTGAACGGTGCATTGGCCGACAGGATGAAACCCACGACCCCCAGAGCAAAACCGCCAACGAGGGTTGCGGCGGGGATCCAGCCACCCCGATAGTCGGCGATCAAGCCGATGCTGGTAATGGCGGACGCGAACATCGCCACCATCGACAGCGCGATGAACATGAACCGCTGCGGGGGTTTGCGGCGCAGGCCCTGCCCGACGAGTGCGGCGGACGCCCGCGTGCCGAGGGCCAGAACCCTCTGTGACAGTGACTCGGACGGTTTCGAGACCGTGGCGCGGTCACCGATTTTCGCGCCACCCCCGAACAGTGCGGTGACGAACTCGAGGTCGGATTCGGCGGGGTTCGTGATGAGCTTCACCGCCCAGGCGCGCTTGGCGAAGCCGGGTGGGTCGAATTCTTCGACGACGATGACGCCGCGGACGGCGAGGTCGACCACGGAGGCTGCGAACACCGCTCGGGTCTTTCCAAGCAGTGCCGAGGCGGTGTAGAGCGAGACTCCGGGCGGAGGACCGTATTCAGCGATGATGGTCGGTCTGCCCGTTGCACTGCGTCCGACCGTGAATCGGCGGACAACAGTGAGGGCGACGATGACGATTGACAACAACGTTGTCACCAGGTGGGCCGGCCACCAACCGGACGCCCAATAGGACGTGTCGCGCTGGGCGAAGGTGCCGGGCTCAAATTGAAGCGCCACCGACAGCGTCTGATAACTGCCGAGCGAGCCGTGAGCAGCAGTGACCTGAGTCGATGCGGCGTCAAGAACGTCACAGGGATTCGTGTTGCCGTAATCACCCGCGTAACAGGCGGCTTGACCCGTGAACACCCCGGCTATCGACGGGTCCAGTCGGATGTCCGCGGAAACGCTACCGAATGTCTGCTGCCAGCCGTCACCGTTGATGTCCCAAT
>CAMDKN010000144.1 GCA_945901035.1 Gulosibacter massiliensis
TGGAGGTCCCCGTCGTGATCTCCGATGTGGCACAGGACCGGCTCGACGGAGCAACCGCACGAATCGACCAGTGGTTGTCTGCCCGAGTGTCTAAAGGGACACTTCCGGCATCCGCCCGGGACAACATACTCGCGCGCGTTCACCCGACACTGTCTCTCGCCGATTTCGCCGACTGCGACCTTATCATCGAGGCGGTTTTTGAAGACCTGTCGGTCAAACAAGAAGTTCTGACGCAACTGGAAAAGGTCGTCACTGAAGACGCGATCCTCGCATCCAACACGTCGTCGCTCTCGATCGACTCGATGGCAGCCTTCGTTGCCCGATCCGATCGAGTCGCGGGAATCCACTTTTTCAATCCGGTCGCTGCGATGAAGTTGGTCGAGGTGGCACGGGGTACGGCCGAATCGGACACGACGCTCGCCACCGCGGTCGATGTCGCGCGTCGACTCGGGAAAACCCCCGTCATCGTCGCCGACGCCCCGGGTTTCGTCGTGAACCGGCTGTTGTCGACGTTTCTCGGCGAGGCGCTCCGTGCGGTCGAAAGCGGAATCTCTGTCGAAGTGATCATACAGTCACTCGCCCCCTTGCGGCTCCCGATGTCTCCGTTTGCCCTGATTGACCTGATCGGCCGGACCGTCACACTGAAAATGATGCAATCGTTGTACGCGAGTGCTCCGGAGCGTTTTTTCGTTGGCGAGGCACTCACACAGTTGTCCGCCGTTAACGACAGTTCAGCGATTGCCGACCGACTGACGGAACTCGATTTCACTCCCCGCCCAACCGATGCCTCGACTGTTCACGACACCATCGTTGACGCTCTTGCGCGCGAAGTGAACGTCATGATGGTCGAGTCCGTCGTCGCCCAGATCAGTGACATCGACCTGTGCATGATCAACGGCGCGGGTTGGCCCGCCGCAATCGGCGGATTGACCCCCTACCTCGACGCGTGTGGCGCGAGTGTGCGTGCGACGGGCGGGCGATTTCACCCGACCACCCCGTTTGACTAGCGCTTCTTTGGTTTGGCCTTCGGGACAACGTTTCCGCGCAACTGGTTAGAGATTTTTTCGGCGATGGCGGTCGGAGTGAGCCCCACGCGCGTGAGAATGTTCCCACGGGTGTCGTGTTCGAGAAATTCGTCGGGTAATCCGAGCTCGTCAACGCCCGTGTCGACACCCGCCTGCCGAAGGTCCTGTCGGATCCGCGTTCCGATGCCGCCGACACGAATGCCATCTTCGATTGTTACGACGATCCGGTGGTCCCGAGCGAAATCCACGATCGACGGCGTCACCGGAATCACCCAGCGAGGATCGATCACCGTCGAACCGATGCCTTCGGTGGCCAAAATCTCGGCAACGTCGAGCGCGAGCGATGCCATTGCGCCGACTCCGACGAGCAAAACATCTCGGGCGGAATCGGCCCGCAGCACGTCAACACCGTCCGCGGTTCGTTTCACCGCGGGAATGGACTCCGTGACCGAACCTTTGGGGAATCGGACAACCGTCGGTGCGTCATCCACGGCGATTGCTTCGGCGAGTTCTTCGCGCAGAGTGACCGCATCACGCGGAGCCGCGATGCGAATCCCCGGCACGATTTGCAGCATCGCCAGGTCCCACATTCCGTGATGGGAAGCTCCGTCCGGCCCCGTGACCCCCGACCGGTCGAGCACAAAGGTGACACCGGCCTTGTGAAGCGCGACGTCCATCAGGACTTGGTCGA
Source organism: Gulosibacter massiliensis (assembly GCA_945901035.1). Lineage (GTDB taxonomy): Bacteria > Actinomycetota > Actinomycetes > Actinomycetales > Microbacteriaceae > MWH-TA3. Next base: position 1,717 of record CAMDKN010000144.1, read on the forward strand.
ACGCGCGACCCATGAACGTCGCGTAGACCGCCACGACCGGGTGCAACCCGCCATAGGCCAAGCCCGCAGCGCTGGCGGTCGCGTGCTGTTCCGCGATGCCGACATCGAAAACACGGTCGGGGAAAATCTCGGCGAGTTCGGCGAGTCCCGTCGGTCGCAACATTGCGGCGGTGATTCCCACGATTTTTTCGTTACGGCGGGCGAGTTCCACGAGTTCCTTCGAGAACACCGCTGTCCACGAGTTCCCTCCCCCGCCATTCTCTTCCCCCGTTACGGGATCGAACGCTCCGATCGCGTGGAACTGGTCTGCGTCGTTCGCGCGGGCGGGTTCATAACCGTGACCCTTTTCCGTTATGACGTGGACGATGACGGGGCTTCCGTAATCTTTCGCCTGTTCGAGCGCACGCACGACGTCGCGAAAATTGTGTCCGTCGACGGGGCCGATGTACTTGATGTCCAGGTTCGAATACAGCGCCTCGTTGTTGGTGAAACGCGTGAGAAAACCGTGAACCCCTCCACGAATTCCTCGATACAACGCCCGTGCCGGACCTCCAAGGCGTTTGGCGATTTCCCACGACAGTCGGTGTAACCGTCGATACGAAGGGCGGGTTCGAACGTCCGACAGGAATCGTGCCACTCCCCCGATTGTGGGGGCGTACGAACGCCCGTTGTCGTTCACGACAACGACGAGTCGACGGGAATTGTCATGCGAGATGTTGTTGAGCGCTTCCCAGGTCATTCCCCCGGTCAGCGCGCCATCACCAATCACCGCGACAACGTGCCGATCCGCCTGTCCCGTCATCTCGAAGGCTTTGGAAATACCGTCGGCCCACGACAACGAACTCGAGGCGTGGCTCGATTCGACGATGTCGTGCTCGGATTCGGATCGTTGGGGATATCCGGCGAGCCCGCCCGCTTCCCTTAGGTGGGAAAAATCCTGTCGACCCGTCAACAACTTGTGGACGTACGACTGGTGACCCGTGTCGAAGATGATGGGATCGCGGGGAGAATCGAAAACTCGGTGAATTGCGAGAGTGAGTTCGACGACTCCGAGGTTCGGGCCCAGATGGCCGCCCGTCACGGCAACGGACGAGACCAAATAGTCGCGGATTTCTTGGGCGACGGATTCGCACTCTGCAACAGTGAGCGCACGAACATCGCTGGGCGACGAGATTCCAGGAAGCAACATGACGACTACAACAGCGATCTCAGGACAAACTGAAGAATCCCGCCGTTGCGATAGTAATCGGCTTCTCCCGGCGTATCGATTCGAACCAGTGCGTCGAATTCGACCACCGATGAACCCGCGGGTGAATGGTCGGTGGGATGGGCGGTCACGCGCACGGTGCGCGGAGTGACGCCGTCATTGAGCTGTTCGATACCCGCGAAAGTGAACACTTCCGTTCCCGTGAGACCGAGCGAATCGGCGTTCTCACCGGCGGGGAACTGCAGCGGGATCACTCCCATGCCGATCAGGTTCGAACGGTGAATGCGCTCAAACGACTCGGCGATAACCGCCCTCACCCCCAACAGGCTCGTGCCCTTGGCTGCCCAGTCACGACTAGAGCCGGAACCGTATTCCTTACCGGCCAAAATCACGAGCGGAGTTCCGGCCTCGGCATAGTTCTGGGCGGCGTCATAGATAAACGCTTGGTCCCCGCCGGTAGTAGTGAAGTCGCGCGTGTAACCACCCTCGACACCGTCCAACAGTTGGTTTTTGAGACGAATGTTCGCGAACGTTCCGCGAATCATGACCTCGTGGTTCCCGCGGCGCGATCCGTAAGAATTGAAATCGGCACGTCCCACGCCGTGGGCTTCAGGATATTT
>CAMDKN010000145.1 GCA_945901035.1 Gulosibacter massiliensis
CCAAATCGGCGAATGCCGGGGAACCCGACGCAACCGTCAACCCTTTCGCCTGATACGAATTCTTGGCAGTGTAGGGAATGCCGTCGAGCCGGCCCCGCGACGCTCCCTGCGAGCGCCGCTCGTCGGAGGCCCGCGCATCGGCGAACATCGACGGATTCAGCACCGGCACGGCGTTGAGGAGGATGCCGTGGCGATCATAAAACCCGATTCGGCGAAGGTACGCGGCGACGAGTTCAACACTGGTGACACGGCCCGATTCCAAGGCAGAAGCAAGTTCATCGATGCTCGCATCAGTAATGGGAAAATCGGAGGTCATGGCGAGAGTCTGCCAGAAACAAGGGCGATAGAGTCTGGTTTATGTCGACGCGCGAGGTTCCCGGCTGGATGTTCGCCGTCGTGGCGATGTCGGTGTTGCAGTTGGGTGCCGCTCTCACCACCAGCCTCTATCCCTTGGTCGGGGCCGCCGGAACCGGCTGGTTGCGACTCGTCGGCGGTGCCCTGATTTTTCTCGCGCTGGTGAGGCCGAACCTGCGGTCTTTCAGTCGTTCCGACCTGCGCCTGCTCATCCTCCTGGGGCTTGTCACCGCACTCATGACCATCGCGTTTCAGTTCGCGGTGTTGCGAATCGGGTTGAGCATGACCGTGCCGATTCAGTTTCTCGGTCCACTCGCGGTCGGGGTGATTCGGGCAAAATCGGGCCGCCAGGCACTGTGGCCCGTCCTCGCCCTGGTCGGTGTCGTCGCAATCACCCAACCGTGGACGGGAACCGTGGACCTGCTCGGTGTCGGATTCGCTCTTCTCGCCGGTCTCGGTTGGGCGCTGTATATCGTGCTCACGCAGGCCGCGGGCGATCGAGTCTCAGGTCTCCGCGCACTGTCCATCACGATTCCGGTCGCCGCCATCGCCGCGACGTTCGTTGGGCTCCCGGAAGTGTGGGGCAACATCACCCCGCTCATCGCAATTCAGGCTCTCGGCCTCGCCGTTTTGATGCCCGTTATCCCGTTCATTTTGGAACTCGTCGCGCTCAAGCGCATGACCACCGCCGCGTTTGGCACCCTGATGGCCGGCGAGCCGGCCCTTGCCGTCCTGTTTGGATCCCTGATCTTGGGCGAACGGCTCGATGTCCTCCAGTTGCTGGGGCTCTCCGCCGTTATCGTGGCAGGAGTTGCCGCCGCGCGAACCGGTCAGCGAAGCACGGCAATCCCCGGTTCCCTTCGCTCGTCGGAACGTTCGGGTAAACCCGCCACAGACTAGGGCAGGCGGAATACTCCCAGTGCGTAGGCCGCGAGGGGGATGCTCGCAATCAGTAACGCGTTACCCAGGTCGTCTCCGGCCACTCGCAAGACGATTCCACCGCCGATCAACGCGGCTGCAAGAATCGCCGCCGACACCCGTCGCGTACTGCCATCCAGTCGACGCACGCGCTTTTCGAGTTCGGGCAATCTCACCGAGACGAGACCCTGATCGAGACGTGTCAGGGCGGATTCGATTCGGTTCGGCAATTGCACCAGCGTCGTGAGCACCGCGAGAACTTCGCGCCCGAGGGCGTTGAGGGTCGACGCACCGCCACCCGTCAGCAGCGTCCGCGCGAACGGGTCGACCGCATCCCACATGTTGAAGTCGCGATTCAGCGCGCTGGTTACCCCCGAAATCAACGAGATTGACCGTGCCAACAACAGGAAGTCTTCCGGAAGTTGGAATGGCAGCGTCCGCAGAAGTTCACTGAACTCGATTGCTAGTTCGCGGAAGACTTTCGGGTCAGTTTGGGTGATTTCCGCAACACCGACTCCCCCGAAGCGCTCAAACACGGCGGCGATGGCGCGTTCGAGTTCGACCGCGTCAGCGCTCGGGAGCAAAACACCGAGTTGTTGCATCGCGACGACGCACGCGCGGGCGTCGCGAGCCACGAGGGCGAAGATGAATCGCTGCAAGCCTTCACGCAGTTGGTCATCGATTTCCCCCATCATCCCGAAATCGATGAAGGTCAGAGTGAAGTCATTACCCTCCGCTGATGCCACTGGAGTAACGAAAATGTTCCCGGGGTGCGGGTCGGCGTGGAAGAACCCGTGGTTGAAGATCTGTTCGAACGTCACGCGGGCGAGTTCGGCCGCAACCGCGTTGGGGTTAATCCCGGCGGCCATGAGAGCGGTCACATCATTGATCTTGATCGCCGAGACGTCCTCGAGGGTGAGAACCCGCTGGGTCGAGCGTTCCCAAACGACGTCGGGCACAGCGACGCGGGAATCCGCGCGAAAATTGGCTCGAAAGCGTTCGAGGTTCAGTGCTTCGTGGCGATAGTTGACCTCGTCGAGGCTCACCTCCGCGAATTCCTCCACGAGAGCCGGCGCATCGGTGCGCCGGGCGATTAGTTTGATTCGGGACAACCACCCCCCGATACGCCGAAGTGCCCGAAGGTCGACCTCGACGATGTCCTCGATACCGGGACGCAAGACCTTGACGACAACGTTGGTCACACCAAAATCGCGGGCCAGGTTGGGTGCCAGTCGCGCGCGATAGGCCTGCCCGAGTGACGCCGCCGCGATGGGCGACTCGTCAAATTCCGCGAACGCGAGGTCGAACGGCATCGACAGTTCGTTGTCGATCAGCGCCCGAATGGTGTCGAACGGCTCGGGGGCAACATCGTCCTGCAGCGATTCGAGTTCGGCGGTGATCGCCGCGGGCAACACATCCAGTCGTGACGACGCGAACTGTCCCGCCTTGATGATGAGCCCCCCGAGGCTCGCGGCGAGAACGCTGAAGCGACGGGCCATTGCTCGATAACGCGCGATTCGGCGGGCGGCGACCCACCTTTTTAGCCCGAACTTCGGAAGGACGAGTTCGAACCACCAGGTTTGGATGAGCGCAAACGCCGCGAACCGCAGGATGCGGCGATACCGACTCTTCACCGGCTATTTCGCCGCAAGAATTTCGTTGAGCTTTCGACGCGCGTCGTCAATCACGACGGCGGCAGCTTCCTGTTGTTCCTTCGTTCCGTGCCGAGCAACATCGAACGCCGTGCGCGCCAAACGGCGCGAAGCAGTCGTGAGGTTTCCGTTGAGGTCAGCCCACTGCGTCATGTCCCAGCCGGATCCAGCTGCGGCCTCGCCGGACATGGGCTCGTCAGTGAGTAACTTTTCGGCGGTCTTGCCGGCCTTCGTCAGCGTGTACACCTTGCGGTCCTTGACCACGGCGACCGAGACGAGCAGTTCGTCGAGCAAGCTCTCCAGCAGCGGGTACACCTTCGCCGCTGCGGGTTTGATTCCCCACGAGTTGGCCTCGTGAATAGCGCCGATAATGTCGTGTCCGGTCTTGGGTCCGCTCACCAACGCACGCAAAATTGCGGTGCGCAAACCCGACTCGGTCCAGACTTCGGCAGGACGCATCGACGATGACATCGAGTCTCCGGCGGACCGAATGGTGTCGCTGATCGACTCGAGGATGGGTCGGATGTCAAAGGTGGTTTTGCG
>CAMDKN010000146.1 GCA_945901035.1 Gulosibacter massiliensis
ACCCATGATGGTTGTCCTTTCGGTCGGACTATCAGTGTAAATCAGTCGCTACCGGTAAAGGCACGCGCAATCGCCCGCGAACACGCGTGAAAGGTTTCGTCGGGGTAGCACCGTCTAACATTTCCCTAACAGGAGGTGAGGGCATGGGCGGTCGAATTCGAGTGAGCGGAACGGTCGCGTCCGTTTCTGAAGCCATGGCGATGGTGAAGCCCCACCCGAACGCCCCTGTGTCACGGGACTTTATGATGATCGATGCGGGAAGCCAGTTCAACGGCATGCCGCTCGACGCGTTTCTGTTCGCCGGAATGGCTCTCGCTGGTGAGTGGGACGAGAGGACGCTCCGGTTCTATCCCGACTTCGGCGACTGGACCGAAACGCGTTTCCTGGCGGAATATCCGGTCGGGGGAGTCGTGCTCGGGTTGGTCGCTGCCGTCAGTCGCCAAGAGGCCGATGTTCGCCTTCATCCGACTCTGTCCGTCACGATGAAACGCGACGAGGTGTCGTCGAACCCGAAAGACGTCATCGAGCGCCTCTGGACCGTCGGCGACATCGTCAGCGTTCGGGTGGTGCGCGACCCCGCCGGGCGACTCCGGCTCCGTCACTTCGACGTCGACGACGACGAACCCATCGCCCAAGCGCCGCCCGTGATCGAAGGCGGCGAGCCGTGGTTGACGAAATCGAAAATGGACCTCATCGAATCGACGAAAGAGCTGTGGGAACGCGACAAGCGCGCGGCCGACGAACTGACAGCGGCTCTCGGAGTGCTGTCGAAACAGATGCAGGTGGGGATTGACGACCTGAGCTCGGCGCTCGGGTCGCTCTCGACCGACACCGGTGAAATTCCGGTGGTCGGTTCCGGTGCGGTGAACGACGGGCTGACCCCGCAAGAGCGTTCGCTGAGCACCTTCACCGCCAAACAGATTCAGCGCACGCTCACGAACTACAAGGTCGAGTTGGACAAGCTCGCGGAGCGGAACCGCACGCTGGTCGAGGCGCTCGCCGCCGGTCGAAAACGCGAGGCGGGGCTCGCCGACCAGGTCGAATCGCTGCGCGGCCAATTGTCCCGCGTTCGCCAGGAACTGCAGGACGCACTCAAGCGCGACCGCAGTGGCTCGGCCGAGTCACTGTCCGTGGCCGAACGGCGCAGTCGGTACGGCACCGTCGAGGAATGGATTCGCGAAGAAATCCGTGCCTTCTGGATCGACAACTACACGCCCGACGACCGCGCAAAGTTCCCGCTCGATCGACAGCCGTGGCGCGTGTTGCCGTCCTTCATCCTGACGTTCCAGGCTCTGACCGACGACGGCAAAGACAAGGCCATCAAGACCGCGACGCACCTCGTGACCGGGCGGAACGCGATCGAACACATCACCGAAGACCACCCGCTTCGAGAAGGCGACGAAACGAGCAAGCCCGAAGTCGTCCGCGAGGACGGCGCTGCGTCGCGTCGCGCGTACATCGAATCGCACACGCCGCAATCTCGCCGTCTGCACTATTGGAAACTGCGCGACGGCTCGATTGAACTGTCCCGCGTCGGGCTGCACGACGATTTCACGCCCTGACCGGGCGCCGCGTCCGACACGAACACTCCTCAATCTTTCGGGCACAAACGAAACAGCGCGAGTAATGTGGTTGTCATGCTCGAGACCACAGGACCCGCCCCGTCATTTGGATTTTCCGATTCCGACGACCCCATCTTCAACCCCGATGCCGCGGTCACCTACACCGGGCCGACACGCACCGAGCGCGATTCTCTCGGCGAGATGGAAATCCCCGCCGACGCGTACTGGGGGATTCACACCGCCCGTGCGCTGTACAACTTTCCCATCACGCGCCGCGCTCTGTCGAACTATCCCGACTTCGTTCGTGCGCTCGTGCGCGTCAAACAAGCCGCGGCGCTGGCGAACAAAGAAATCGGTGTCCTCGACGGCTCCAAGTCCGACCTCATCGTCGAGGTCTGCGAAGAGATTTACAACGGCGCCCTCCACAACGAATTCGTTCTCGGGGTCCTTCAGGGCGGTGCGGGAACCTCGACCAACATGTCGACCAACGAGATCATCGCCAACCGCGCGCTCGAAAAGCTCGGACACAACAAGGGCGAATACCAACACTTCCACCCGATCGACGACGTCAACCGCTCCCAGTCGACCAACGACGCCTACCCGACCGCGGTCAAACTCGCGACCGTGTTCGGACTGCAACGGTTGCTGACCGAGCACGCACTTCTCATCCAGTCGTTCCGCGACAAGGGCGTCGAATTCCGTGACGTCGTGAAAATAGGTCGCACCCAGATGCAGGACGCCGTCCCCATGACGCTCGGCCAAGAGTTCAACTCGTTCGCCACGACCCTGGGCGAAGACGCAGAACGGCTGTCGGAAATCATTCCGTGGCTGTGCGAGACCAACCTCGGCGCAACCGCCATCGGAACGGGCATCACCGCCGACGCGCGCTACGCCGAAGCCGCGAGCCGTCACCTGGGCGTCCTCACCGGACTTCCCGTCACCACCGCGCCCGACCTCATCGAAGCGACGAGCGACACCGGAATCTTTATGACCGTGTCGGGAACGCTCAAGCGGGCCGCGGTCAAGGTCTCCAAGATCTGTAACGACCTGCGCCTGTTGTCGTCGGGTCCGCAGGCCGGTTTCGGCGAAATCAACCTTCCCGCCCGTCAGGCCGGTTCCAGCATCATGCCAGGCAAAGTGAACCCCGTCATCCCCGAGGTCGTCAACCAGGTCGCGTTCACCGTCATCGGCGCCGACGCGACCGTCACCGCCGCGGTCGAAGCGGGACAGTTGCAGCTCAACGCGTTCGAACCCGTCATCGCCTCGAGCATCCTGCAGTCACTCGCGTGGATGACCAACGCCTTCCACACCCTGCGCGTCAACTGTGTCGACGGAATCACCGCGAACCGCGACCGCCTCGCCGCGATGGTCGCCAGCAGCGTCGGAGTCATCACCGCCCTCATCCCCGTCATCGGATACGAAGAGGCGGCGAAGTTGGCCAAGACGGCCCTCGCGACGGGCGCACCGATTCGTGAACTCGTCGTCAACGCCGGACTGATGTCGGCCGACGAGGTCGACGCGGCGCTGTCGCCCGCCAAGCTGTCCAACGCGTCGGAATGAAGGACCGCGGCTTGGTCGCAGCCCCGAACACTGATAAGCTTGTGAGGTTGCCGTGTAACGGCCGCGGATAGAGAGAGCCACACCAACCCGGTGCGGCACCGCGCAGCGAACCGAAAGGACTGAACACATGCCACTCGATCTTGCAATCAAGAACGAAGTTATCAAAGAGTACGCAACTCACGACGGTGACACCGGTTCGCCCGAGGTTCAGATTTCGATTCTCACGAAGCGAATCAAGGACTTGACCGAGCACTTCCAAGAGCACAAGCACGAC
>CAMDKN010000147.1 GCA_945901035.1 Gulosibacter massiliensis
CATGTCGGCGAACTTCGGGGCGTGGAGATCTCGGGGATAACCGTCATGACGCGCGAGGTTCGACCTGGGGACCTGTTTGTTGCGCTCCGAGGAGCGAACCGACACGGCGCCGAATTCGTCGCGGAGGCTCGTGATAGCGGGGCGGTTGCGGTGCTCACCGATACGGACGGCGAAGCAATCGCCGCTGGTGCGGGGCTACCGTTGATAATTGTCGATTCCCCCCGCGAAGCCCTCGGTGAAATCGCGCGGTGGGTTTATCGAACGGACGACGACGCGCCGCTGTACTTTGGGATTACTGGGACCAACGGGAAAACCTCGACCGCCTACCTGCTCGAGGCGATCGTGCGCCAACTGGGTATCGTGGCGGGATTGTCGACGACGGCGGAGAGACACATCGGCGACCACACGGTGGTCTCCCGTCTCACTACGCCCGAAGCGAGTGAATTGCACGCACTTATTGCGCGAATGAAAGAAGTGATGGTTCGTGCCGTTGTCATCGAAGTTTCCGCACAGGCGCTCACCCACAATCGCGTGGCGGGCATCCGTTTCGATGTGGCAGGGTTCACGAATTTGTCCCACGACCACCTCGACGATTATCGAGACATGGAGGAATACTTCCACGCCAAGTTGGCGTTGTTTCACCCCGACGTCGCGCGGCGCGGTGTCGTGTCGCTCGATTCAACGTGGGGGCACCGAATCGTGGCGGAATCGCACATCCCGGTCACGACGATTTCGTCACAAGGAGACGAGTCCGCCTACTGGCAGGTCGACATCACGGAGGAGAACGCGGATTACACCGCCTTCACGCTTCGTTCGGCGGACGGCACCACAATCTCCACACGCGAACCCGTCATCGGGCAACACATGGCCGCGAACGCGGCGTTGGCGCTGGTGATGCTCATCGAGGCGGGCTACGACCCCGACGCGATTGCGGCGGCACTGGAAAGAGACGGCGGAATTCGCGCCTACTTACCGGGACGAACCGAGAAAGTGTCGGGCGATTCGGGCCCGAACGTCTATGTCGACTTTGGCCACTCGCCCGACGCGTTCGAACACACCTTGACGGCAGTGCGTCGCTTCACGACGGGAAAAACCATCATGGTGTTTGGAGCGGACGGCGACCGTGACGCGACCAAGAGATTCGACATGGGCAGGGTTGCGGCCGAAGGTTGTGACGTCCTCATCATCACCGACCACCATCCTCGATTCGAGGACCCGTCGTCGATTCGAACGGAACTCCTGGTGGGCGCTCGATCCGTCGCCGACGGGCCAGAGATTTTCGAGGCGTCACCGCCCGAAGAGGCGATTCGTTTGGCGGTGTCACTCGCCGGGGAGGGGGACTCGATCTTGTGGGCGGGACCCGGGCATCAGAACTACCGCGACATTCGAGGCGAACGGACGGTATATTCAGCGCGGGACCTCGCGCGGGCGGCCCTTCTGGATGCCGGGTGGTCGGCGTGAATTCGTTCGAGCTCTCGGATGGAACACTCGTGCTCGATGCCCACACCGAAACCACATTTGACGGGGTGCGTGAGGCTCAACGACAACTGGCCGAGATTCGAATCACCGGCTATGACACGGTGCACGTTGCGGGCCTCGTTGAGGGGACCGACGTGGCCGATCAGCTGGACACTCTGGGGATCATGAGCGTGCGCCTCAACGTGCACCACTTGATTGTGGTCGGCGAGAACGCCCGTCGGATGCATCAGACCGCCGAGCAAGAGGGTTCGTGGGGCGGGGAGTCAATACCGGTTTTTGGTGTCGAGCATGCCTACGATGAACTGGAGGCTCTGCGTGGCCCGCGGGTGGCAATTCTGATCACCGGCGGCGTCGATGCGGACATGGGTGACCTGGTAACGCGACTGAAGGAGGAACGGTCATGAGATCCGTTCTCTTTGGCGCGGGGTTTGCCCTGGCATTCACCCTGTTCTTGACCCCCGTGTTCATCCGGCTCTTTCGCACAATCGGATGGGGTCAATTCATTCGTGACGACGGCCCGCAAAGCCATCACACCAAACGGGGTACGCCCACAATGGGTGGAATTGTCATCATTCTCGGAGCCATTTGTGGTTATTTTCTCGGGCACCTCATCGAGCAACAGACTCCCTCCATCAGCGCATTGCTTGTCATTGTGATGATGACGGGGATGGGGATTGTCGGTTTCATCGATGACTTCACCAAGACACGTAATCAGCGCAGCCTGGGGTTGGGGGGATGGGCCAAAGTAGCGGGCCAAGCACTCGTGGCTACCGTGTTCGCGATTCTCGCGCTGAGTTTTCCCGACGAGAACGGACTAACGCCCGCCTCGATGGCGATTAGCGGGGTTCGGGACATTCCCTGGTTGGATTTCGCGGTGATCGGCGGCTTCGTCGGGGTCGGGCTTTTCGTTCTGTGGACGAACCTCATCGTGATTTCGACCGCAAACGGGGTCAACGTCGCCGACGGTTTGGACGGGCTCGCGTCGGGGAGCGCAATTCTCGCAATCGCCGCGTATGTCATCATCGGCTTCTGGCAGTTCAACCAGTCGTGTTTTGCCCCCGGGCTCGACCCGGAGGTCGCCTACAAGTGCTACGACGTCCGAGATTCCCTGGATTTGGTGGCTATTGCGGCGGCGATTGCGGCGAGCACGATTGGTTTCCTCTGGTGGAACACAACACCCGCGCAAATTTTCATGGGGGACACCGGTTCACTCGGTCTCGGGGGCGCGATTGCCGCACTGGCAATTCTCACGCGGACCGAATTGCTCATCGTCCTCATCGGTTCGATTTTCGTCATCGTGGCGGGGTCGGTCATTGTCCAGCGCGCGTACTTCAAGGCGACAAAAGGCAAACGGATCTTCCTGATGAGCCCGCTCCACCACCACTTTGAATTGAAAGGCTGGGCGGAAGTCACTGTGGTCGTGCGGTTCTGGCTGATTGGCGGGCTGGGCGGCGCGGTGGGGGTTGGACTCTTCTATCTCGAGTGGGCGAGTCGATAGTGTCGCGTGTGGCGGGCCTGACCAGCTGGAACGCCGACTGGAACGGGTTGAAGGTGCTCGTCGTTGGCTTGGGTGTTTCGGGTTTTTCCGTCGCGGACACGCTCTGGGAGCTCGGGTGCGTGCCGCTCGTGGTGACCGAAGGGGCGTCGGCCCAGCACCGCGGGATTCTCGATGCACTGGGGATTCCGTTCGCGATTACGCCGGATTCGGTCGACATGGTTGCTCGAGCCGAAGACGCTGACCCCGACCTTGTCATCGTGAGTCCGGGAATTCTCCCGGGTCACCCCGTGGTCGCGTGGGCAGGGGAGAAGCACATCCCCGTGTGGAGCGACATCGAATTGGCGTGGAGGGTTCGGGACAAGGTCAACGCTGCGGAGTGGATTTTGATTACCGGCACCAACGGGAAAACCACCACCAC
>CAMDKN010000148.1 GCA_945901035.1 Gulosibacter massiliensis
GTTGACCCCATGACTCCGGCCGCGGTGGTGACCCCAACCCCCAGCGCTGCGCCGGAGCCACCTGTGGTCGAAGGGGAAAGCCCCTACGACCCTGTCGACCCCACCACGTGGACCGATCGGCAACTCATCGCCCAAACAATCTTCGAATGTGTCCCCGTGTCCAACATCGCCGACGCGTCGCGGTCGGTTCGGAAGGGAATTGGCGGGGTCGTGTTTCTCGGCGGGGTTGCACCCGCCAACCTCAAACAACAAATTTCCAAACTGCGCGGGCAGGCGGACGGCAAAGTCCCACCCCTCATCGCGAGTGACGAAGAGGGCGGAGCAGTTCAGCGTTTGGCAGGAGCGATTTATCCACTTCGCTCGGCGGTGGTCATGGGGAGGTGGACCGACGCCGAGGTGACGAAGACCGCGACCAAATATGGGGAAGCGATGAAGCGACTAGGTGTTGACATGGCGTTTTCGCCCGTCGCCGACCTCGACATCGACGGGCACTTCATCAGCAATCAATCGCGTGCTTTTTCTTCCAGCCCGTCGGGGGCCGCGCGTTCGGTGATTGCCTGGGCCACGGGTCTCGACGCGGCGGGGGTTGCCCCTGTGGTCAAGCACTGGCCTGGTCACGGTCGTGCCACCGACACGCACCGGGCACCGGGAATCATCCCTCCCTTCAGCAAACTTCTGAAGTCCGATCTCGTTCCGTTCGACCGCGCAATCGACGCCGGTTTCACGGCAGTGATGGTCGGACACCTCGAATCAAAGGGATTGACGGAACGCGGCGTCCCGGCGAGCCGTTCCCCCCAGGCACTCGCTGTTCTTCGCGAACAAATCGGGCCGGACGGACTCATCATCACCGACTCGTTGTCGATGGAGGCAGCCTTGGTGGGCGTCAAACATAAAACCCCCGAGGCAGTTCTCCAATCGCTCGCCGCGGGGGTCGACGTCGCGTTGATGTGTAGCGGACCAGCCAACCTCATCGACCGTGTCATGTCCCGACGATCCCCCGATGAATTATCGCGTGAAGACTTGATCGCCAAAGTGACGCGAATACTCGCCTGGAAAAAGCGATACGGAGTGACGGGCTAGGGGAGTTCGCGACGACTATTCGAAGTGCCCGAGCGGGTGGATGGGGACGATTTCCCCCGGTTTGGGCTTTCGACGGGTCGGCCACTCGGCGATGAGCATCGCCAGAATCATGATTGCACCGCCGATGATTGTCCGTATTGCGAGAGTCTCCTGGCCGACCGCAACCGCAAGGCCCGCGGCCCAGGGAACCTCTGCGGTCAGGATGATGGCGGTGCGCGATGAATCCAGCTTGGATTGAGCCCAGGTTTGCAGCAGGAACGCCAGCGCGGTAGCGAACACGGCGGTGACGAGCACGGCAATCCACACGTCGGTGTCCGGGGGTGCGATGTAACCGTCACCGTCGGCGAACGTCAGGATGACGGTCACGACGGTGACGAAGATCAGCTGCACCACGGTGAGAGCGTAAGCATCGGCGCCGGGCGCCCACCGACCGAGGACAACGATGTGGAGCGCGAAAAACAGCGCGCCGACGATGATCCAGACCTCGCCGATGCCGATTCCGAACGAATTGAGAGAAATCACGCCCAGCCCCGTCAATCCGAGGATGGCGGCAATCACGACTTTGCCGTTCAGTCGTTGCCGAAACATCAACCACGCAAGGAGCGGTGTTGCGACGACGTACAGTCCGGTGAGAAAACCGGTGATGGCTGCCGTTGCAAAGTACAACCCGATTGTTTGGGCAACATAACCGAATGCGAGCACGACACCAGCGATTCCGCCGGTCCACCACACGCGCGGCGAGATTGACTGAAGAACTCGCGGGCGGATCAGAATCAGAATGATTGTCGCGATGAGGAATCGTGTCGCTAGGAAATCGGGGACGGGTTGGCGTTCAATCGCCGGCTTCATCAGGACGAAGGACGCACCCCAGCCCGCGGTAACAGCAAACAGTGCGAGGATGGCGAGGCGGCCGTCGGCACTCGGAGCCCGATTCACGAACGTTTGTTTTTTCGTCCACGCGCCACGGCATTCACCATCGACGGGAACACCAATCCGTGCATCGGCCACACGGCCCACCAGTAGGCGTGGCCTGCGAGCCCGCGCGGTGCGAAGAATGCACGCTGCGTAACTTTCGCCCCCGCTCCGTCTGCCTCGACGGTGAATTCCAGCCAGGCCAAGCCCGGATTGCGCATCTCGGCGCGGAGGCGCAAGACGTGCGGCGGGCGAAGAGACTCGACGCGCCAGAAATCGAGCGCTTCGCCTTCGACCAAATGGTGCGGGTCGCGACGCCCGCGGCGAAGTCCGGGTCCACCGACGAGTCGATCCAGCAGCCCGCGGGCTTCCCACGCCCAACTGGCCGTCGAGTAGCCGTTATCCCCACCGATTGACTCGATGCGCTTCCAGACTTCGTCGACCGAGTCGGTGCTCTGGGCGATTCGAATGTCTTGATACAGCGTGCCACCGGCCCATTTGGGGTCGGTTGGCAGGGGTTCTGAGGGTGCACCGGGAAGGGACGCATCGGACCAGCGGGTGTCGACGTGTGCGTCCTTGATTTTTGACAACGCCAGGTTCACCGCACGGTCGAAAGTGGTGAGACCCGCCGGCGGATCCGGAATCAAGCGACGAATGTCGTCATTCCGAGCCACGACCTCGTTCTTCAAACTAGCGACGAGCCTGCGGGCGAGCGTGTACGGCACGGGGGTCACGAGCCCGACCCAGCCGCTCGAAAGTCTCGGCGTGAGAACGGGAACGGGAATGATGATTCGCGGGCGGAGCCCCGCCGCAGCCGCGTAATGCTCCATCATCTCGCGATACGTGAATACGTCGGGTCCACCGATGTCGTAGTCGCCCGAAACGGAATCCGGAAGCGATGCGGCGCCGACGAGGTATCGAAGAACATCCCGAACCGCGATCGGCTGGATGCGCGAATTCACCCACTTGGGGACGGTCATGATGGGGAGGCGCTCGGTCAGATAGCGCAGCATTTCGAATGACGCGGAACCCGAACCGATGACAACTCCCGCGCGCAATTCGATGGTCGGCACACCGCTGTTCTGCAGAATGTCACCGGTGTCGGCGCGTGATTGGAGGTGCGGGGACAGAGTTGAGTCGGCGTCAGCCATTCCGCCGAGGTACACGATTCGCGAGACACCCGCGGCGAGGCATTCTTCGGAAAACAGCGTCGCTACGAGGCGTTCCTCGTCCTCGAAGTTCTGGGGGGACATGAGGGCGTGCAAGAGGTAATACGCGACGTCAACGCCGGCGACCGCCCGCGTGAGGTCGTCGCGGTTCGTGGCATCACCATCGACAACCTCGACCTTGTCAATCCACGGATGGAAGCGCAAGCGCTCGGCGTGG
>CAMDKN010000149.1 GCA_945901035.1 Gulosibacter massiliensis
GTTTCGAGATGGAAAGTCTGACCGATTGGGACCGGCGACTGGACAACGGGTTCGATGTGCTCAAAGTTAGGGTCAGTTTGTACGCCGACCAGATTCACGAGGCTTACGACCGCGGGCTGCGAACCGGTGATCCGATCGGCGACCGGGTCGCGATGGGTTACCTCAAAGTAATCACCGACGGGTCCATCAACACCCGCACCGCCTATATGCATGCGCCGTACGAGGGCGACGACTCGATCGGCGTGCTCAACACGAGCGAGAGTGAACTCGAGCGGCTCGTTCGTGAGGCCCACGAACACGGTGTCACCGCAGCCCTTCACGCGATAGGCGACAAGGCGAACACCGTGGTCATCGACACCTTCGAAAAGGTCGGTGTCGCGGGGCGGATCGAGCACGCGCAAATGGTTCTGCCCGAGGACGTGCAGCGCATGGCGCGGCTCGGACTCACTGCCAGCGTTCAACCGGCCCACGCCGTCGACGACCGCGATGTGGCCGAGAAACTCTGGGGCAACCGAGTCGACTACGCCTACCCCATGAAGTCGTTCCTCGACGCGGGTGTGAACCTGATTCTGGGGTCCGATGCCCCCGTCGCACCGCTCGACCCGTGGCACACCATCGAGATGGCGACCGCCCGAACCGCTGACGACCGTCCCGCGTGGCACCCCAACGAAGCGCTGACGCGCGCGCAGGCGATTCGGGCGTCAACACGCTCGACGATTGAATTGGGTCAACCCGCTGACCTCATTTTTGTCGGCCCCGAGGGGATTATTCCGTTCAGTTCCTGATCGCGGGACGCCCCGAGGATCGTATCGCATCCCGTTGTAGGCTGTTCAAAAAGGGGGGAGCTGATGAAAAATTACGGATGTCTAAATATCGCCTTCGACTTTTTCATGATCATCATCACCGGGGGGCTGTGGTTGATCTGGATTCTCGTCAAATACCTTCGGACACATTAATTCGGAGAAGCGGGCCTCAAGGCCATTGTTTCAGCGGGTTGTAATGACGGACACGGTGGCACTATTCATGTTGGCGACGTATGCTTTTTTTGCCGTTGGGGCTGAACGCCACAGCCCACGGGCCAAGGCCGACCGCAATTGTGTCCACCACAACAGGAGCAGCGAATACCGGAGCAGTTATCGGGGCTACAATCATGAGTGTCGCCGCAGCTGGTGAAAGCGCAGTGCGCCGCATCGTCATGTTCATGGTTCCCCTCAATGTTGTCGGTTATAGATTTGCTTTAGCCATTGTGCGAAAACCTCACAGTCCACAGGTCGAACCAATTGTTACAAACATTGTTGGGGCGAGCGGATTGTTCACAACGTTTTCCCACGGTTCGCGATGTGGGTTTGTGCCGCCGGGCACGACAGTGCGGTGACCGCGGCAGTATCGTTTTGTCGTGAGCTTCTCTGCGAACGACCCAGGTCTGCCAGCGCTGAGCGGTGTCAAACTCAGCAGGCGCTCGCTGATTGCGGGGGGACTGGCGCTCGGCACGACTTTTGCCCTGGCGGCCTGCTCCCCGGTGAAGCAATCGGCACCGAAAACTGGTGGCGCGGGTAATGGCGCCATTACGGGGAACGTTCCGGCACGTCCGACCTCGTTTCTTCGAACCTCGTGGTCAACGGACCCGTTTGCCGAGGGCTCGTACTCGTTCCTCGCGCCCAGCGACGTGGGGATGGATGCGCGAACTCTGCTCGCCGCCCCCGTGGGTCCGCTGCACTTCGCCGGCGAGGGCACATCATCCAGCGCTCCCGCAACCACGCACGGCGCTCTGAAGAGTGGGCGACGCGCAGCGGCCGAGATTGCGGACATCCCGGGAACAGTGCTGGTGATCGGGGCGGGGTTCGCTGGTCTCGCCGCGGCCCGCGCCCTCGTCGATGCCGGGCGTGTCGTGATCGTCCTGGAGGCCCGCGACCGCACTGGTGGCCGCGCCCACACCGTGCCGTTCGCGGGAACGGTGGCCGACCTCGGACCGTCGTGGATTCACGGGGTCACCGACAACCCGATGGTGCAATTAGCCGCAGAGGCCGGAGTCGCGACGCGTGCTTTCGACTACGACAACGAGATTGGCGGCAGCGCGAGAGCGTGGGCCTTCGTTGACAAACTGACGGACCGAGCGTGGGACGCGGGTAATGCCGAGTCTCGCCCTCTCTCCGATCTTTTACCCAACAACCTCACCACCACCCAACAGTGGGCGCTCTCGGTGGAGGTGAGCGGTGAGTTTGGGGCAGACCCCTCGGAACTCGCGATTGCCGCTCTCGATGAGGGCGAAGCGATGCGCGGCGGGGACGCGCTGCTGGACCAGGGCTATGGTGCAATCACTGATTATCTGGCTGCCGGGCTCGATATCCGGCTGGAATGGGTGGTTTCGGAAATCGAGTACGGTGACGACGGCGTCACCGTGTATTCGGCCGACGGCGCCGAGTTGAGGGCGGACCTCGCCGTGGTGACCTTGCCCGTCGGGGTACTTCGGGCCAAGAGTGTGGCATTCACCCCGCCGCTCCGTAGCGACAAGGTGGACGCTCTCGCCGGGCTCGGCAGCGGGCTCCTCGACAAACTCTGGCTCGCCTTCGATGACGTGTTCTGGGATGCGGAGGCGGACGTCATCAACTGGATAGACCCCGACAACCCGGGGCTCTGGCCCTTCTGGGTCAACGGCTACAAGTTCTACGGCGTGCCCGTGCTTCTCGCGTTCAACGGCGGCGGCGTCGCCCGCGAACTCGCTGACTGGTCAGACGAAGAGGTGGTCGCCAGCGCTATGGCAGCGCTGTCCGCGATGTTCGGTTGATGGTGTTCAGGTGCTGGCGGGGGAGCGGCGCGGGAAATGGAGATGCCCGCCAAAAAAACGCGCGTAGGTCGTGCTCGAGAGTAACGAAATGGGACCATGGAAAGTCCACGCCCACACTGCGTATCTCTAGAGTCCAGTGTTCAGGAGGGCTCTAACGTTTTTGTGCCAGTGTCTCACCGCGTGGTGATGACCGACACGGTGCCGTCATCGGCGTTGGCGACGTAGGCTTTTTTGCCATTGGGGCTGAACGCCACCGAGATCGGGTAATTGCCGACGGTGATTGGGTCACCCTGCACCTCACCGGTTGCCACGGTGATGACGGAAACGGTGCCGTAGTAGACGTTGGCGACGTAGGCTTTTTTGCCATTGGGGCTGAACGCCACCGAAGCCGGGTAAACGCCGACGGTGATTGGGTCACCCTGCACGGTGCCGGTTGCCACGTTGATGACGGACACGGTGCCGTCGCCGGAGTTGGCGACGTACGCTTTTTTGCCG
>CAMDKN010000150.1 GCA_945901035.1 Gulosibacter massiliensis
GGCAGCGTTCGTGGACGAAAACTTCGCCTTCTACGGAACCGCCCTCTCGGGAACCCCGCAGATTCGAGACCGCTGGAAGCGCGGTGTTGGGTTCGCCGAGGGCGGACTCGGTGAAGCTGTCGGCAAACTGTATGTCGAACGTCATTACCCGCCCGCGGCGAAGGCGCAGATGGACATCCTCATCCACCACCTGACCGAGGCGTATCGGGAGTCCATCACCAACCTGGAGTGGATGAGCGACGAGACCAAGACTCGGGCGCTCGAAAAGCTGGACAAGTTCACCCCCAAGATTGGGTATCCGGCGAAGTGGCGCGATTATTCCTCCGTCCACGTGTCGGCCGATGACCTCGTCGGGAATGTTTTTGAGATTGCCCGATTCGATTTCGCGCGGGAACTCGGAAAAGTGGGGAAACCGCTCGACCGAGACGAATGGTTCATGTTGCCTCAGACCGTTAACGCCTATTACAACCCCGGTTTCAACGAAATCGTGTTCCCGGCCGCAATCCTCCAGTACCCGTTTTTCGTGGCCGACCGGGACGCTGCCGCGAACTATGGCGCAATCGGTGCCGTGATTGGCCACGAGATCGGCCACGGTTTCGACGATCAGGGCAGCGAGTTCGATGGCGATGGTCGTTTGTCGAACTGGTGGAGCGATGTTGACCGCGAGCGGTTCTCGGAGCGGACGCGCGCGTTGATCGACCAGTACAACGCGCTCGAGCCGCAGGCCCTGCCGGGACATAAGGTCAACGGTGAGCTCACAATCGGAGAGAACATCGGCGATTTGGGTGGACTGAGCATCGCCTGGAAGGCCTACATGCTGTCGTTGGACGGAGCGGAACCGCCCGTCGTCGATGGGATGACGGGCGCTGAGCGGTTCTTTCTGTCGTGGGCACAAACCTGGCGTCAATCGGCTCGCGACGAAGAAGCACTGCGTCTGCTGGCCATCGACCCGCACTCGCCCCCCGAGTTTCGATGCAACCAAATCGTTCGCAACCTCGATGTTTTTTATGACACCTTCGGTGTGAACGAGAAGGACCCGATGTGGTTGGACCCGACCGAACGAGTTACTATCTGGTAGCAGCGGGCAGACCGAGCCGACATCGCGCGGGGCAGGATTTTCGACGCCCGAGTTCGGGGATAGAATATGTTCTCTGAACGGCATACAAGGAGGAGTCACCATGCGCGGAAAGATTCTTTTCGTACTGGGTCTAGGAGTTGGCTACGTTTTCGGAACGCGTGCGGGCCGCGCGCGGTATAACCAGATGAAAACTGCTGCGCTCAAGGTCTGGAACGACCCTCGGGTTCAGGAACAGGTTTCGGCGGCGACCGAGTTCGTCAAAGAGAACGCTCCCGAGGTCGCGTCGGCCGTGTCGGAGAACGTCAAAAAGATCTCGGAACGCGTCGACGCACTTCGTTCCGCCTCGTCAACCAAGCCCACCGCCCCTCCCGTGAAGAAGTCCGCGGCAAAACCGCGGACGCGAAAGACCACCCCTAAGCCTCCTGCCGCGGACGCGAAGAACTAGCACCCATGGCGAAGGACGCTTCTGAGCGGGGGTTTTTTCGGCTTCTCGCCGACCTTCCGCGGGAACTCAGCGACCTCGTTCGTGCCGAAGTTCGACTGCTGCAGTCCGAACTCGCGAGCAAACTTCGATCCGCCGGTATTGGTCTGGGTTGGATCACGCTGGGAGTGACACTGTTGTCCATGTTCACGACGATGCTCGTCGTCGCCCTCATTCTGTGGCTCGCCGTGTTCATGCCCGCGTGGGCCGCCGCACTCACGGTTGCCGCCGTCGCACTCGTTGGCGGTGTCGCGTTCATTGCCATCGGTATCGCGTCCATTCGGAAGGGATTCACCCCGTTCGAGTCGGTCGATCAGATTGCAGCAGATTTCCGAAACCTGGCGAAGGGCACATCGAATGGCGCGTGAACGACAGCAGATTGCGGCAGACATCGCGGCTCGCCGCGAACAGTTTCGCGCGACGGTCTCCGAACTGGAACACAAACTTGACTTTCCCGCTCAGCGAGTGGCGTTGGGGGAAAAAATTTCTGGCTCGTATCAGGCCAACCCCGTGCCGTGGTGGATCGGAGCGGGAATCGTGGGCGTCGTTGTCGTGAGCACGATTGCATGGGCGGTTTTCGGGGATGACTGATTTCGCAATTCGCGAGGTAAGCCCGACGTCGAGTATCCCGGTCATTCGTCGCCTCGGTGACCAGACGGTGCTCATCCCGCGCGGTGGGCGGTTTTCGGAAGACATCACGAATCGGCTCACGGTGCTCGGCGCACAGGCGGTCGTCGCGCCCGTCGTCAACTTCGCCGCTGCGGAGGACGACAACGCGCTCCAGCAACAACTGACTCGCCTGCGTGCGGGTGAGTTCGACTGGGTGGTTCTCACGAGTGCCACAACTGTGGATGTGTTGCAGCACGAAAAGGTCGAAATCCCCGAGCACACCCGAGTGGCGGCAATCGGAGAAACCACGGCACAGGCGCTGTCCTTCGCGAACATCCGGGTTGACTTCGTCCCCGCAACCGACAATTCACCTCGAGGCTTCCTTCACACGCTGCCCGACGGATTTCTCGAATCGTCCGTTTTTGTCCCCCACTCCGAAACTTCCGAGCCGATTCTCGCCGCGGGTTTCACGGAACGGGGCGTTCGGGCGACATTCGTGTCCGCCTACCGAACGATCGGGCTGGCAATCGACGTGGACGTGATTGAACGGGTTCGGTCGGGAGACATCACCGCGATTCTCGTCAGTTCCGGAAGCGTTGCGCGTCAGCTTGCCCTCCAACTGAGCCCAATCCCCGAGACGACGGCCATCATCTGTATCGGACCTCGAACTGCGTATGACGCGCGGGAAGCGGGACTGGTTGTTTCCCACACCGCCGCCGAGCGCAGCAACGAAGCGCTCGTGGACGCGTTGCTCGACTTCCGGAACGCCTAACCGAACAACAGAGCGGCTTCAGACCAGCGCTCGGCCGGAACAGTCTTCAACTCGCCGAGTGCGGACTCGAACGTGGTTGTCACAATGTCGGTGCCACGGAGGGCGACGAGGCTCCCCCAAGTCCCCTCGGAAATCACGCGGGTGGCGTTCATTCCGAATCGCGTGGCTAAAACGCGATCGAACGCGGAGGGTGTTCCCCCTCGCTGGATGTGACCGAGAGTGGTAGCGCGGGTTTCGATTCCCGTCGCCTCTTCGATCATCGGCGCGAGCACTTCCCCGATTCCGCCCAGACGTGGTCGCCCGAACGCATCCAATCCTCGTTCGCTGTG
>CAMDKN010000151.1 GCA_945901035.1 Gulosibacter massiliensis
CCAAAAGGTGTCGGGTGCGACTGTTGCCGCTGTCCCATAGTGGACTGGCGAGGTGAACAAACGGTGAACTTTCCGAAGTGATTGCGCGAACGTACAGCGCTACCGATCGGCGTTATTCGACTTCATGAGGGTCTTTGCCACAGAAATCAACTGGCGCTTCGGGACGAACCGCCCCGCGATCGCCATCACTCGATTCCGAGCACCGACGATGACGCTCGGAGCGGGCGATGCCGAATCCAGAGCCGACATCGCGGTTGCAACCACCTGCGCCGGGGTCATGAGTCCCCCCGCCATCGCGCGACCACCGGCGACCTCAAAGAATTCGGTCGCTGTTCCGCCGGGCGAAACAGCGAGCGCCGAGACACCGGTGCCCTGCAGTTCTCCCCACAGCGCCTCGGTGAATGACAGAACATACGCCTTTGTCGCGGCATAGACCGCCATGTTGGGCACCGGCTGGTAGGCCGCGGTCGACGCAATATTGACGATGGTCCCCTGTCCCCGTTCGATCATCGGGCCGACGAACAAACGCGCCAACTGCGTCAGGGCGATGACGTTGACGTTGATTTCGTCCGCCATCGACGTGGGGTCCTCGTCCGAGAACGGCCCGATGTTTCCCCACCCCGCGTTGTTGACGAGGACGTCGACGGGGGTTGATCCAACCGCCTTTAGGAGTTTCGCCGCGGAATTCGGAACGGACAAATCCGACGCCACCACCTTCACGGTGACTCCGGTGTCCTTGGTTATCGCGGCCGCTAGTTCGTTCAAGCGGTCGGTGCGTCGAGCGGCGATGATGAGGTCGTATCCGCGAGAGGCGTATTCGCGGGCGAAAACCACACCGATTCCACTGCTCGCGCCGGTAATGAGAGCCGTAGGTCGTTTCTCGTTCATTGGTTCAGCCTAAATGTCCCCGACCGTCCTGCTGTCGTCGACGGCATCGGTAAACAGTGGTGGCGATAGATTGGGGATTCTGGGATTCCCAATCCGGGGGGAAATAAAACTACGCACCCACGAGAGGTCATCATGTCGGACGGTTTTAGCAAAGAAGAAAAGGCGGCGATGCGCGCCGCGGCGGCCGAGCGCCGTCGCAAATTCACGCCCGAACAACACGCGGCCGAATTGCTCGAGGTCATCGAGTCGATGGATGAAGCCGATCGGGTACTGGCCCGGCGCGTCCACGAATTGGTGATGGCCGCAGCGCCCGAACTTGCCCCCAAAACCTGGTACGGAATGCCGGCGTATCACAAGAACGGAAAGAACATCTGTTTCTTCCAGGCGTCGGGAAAGTTCAAGGTCCGCTATTGCACGTTCGGATTCGATGTCGCCGCGAATTTGGATGACGGTCCGATGTGGCCGACCGGTTTCGCCCTCGTCGCCATGACGCCCGACGTGGAAAAACGCATCACCGAGATGGTCGTCCGCGCGGTTGTCGATTAGGACGGTCACGGCTATTCTGGTCAGTACCTCGTTATGGTAGTTGACCGCAGACACAATCACCGGTCCCCCCTTTTTCTCGCACCGCACGCCCGATTTGTTCGGATCGTGTGCGTTCATTCGACCGGAGGTATCTCGTGACCGAACTCAATTTCCGTGACTATCAAGCGACCGATCTCGACGCCCTCATTCGGCTGTGGAATCAGGTCGTCGGCGGGGGATTCGAACCCGTCTACAGCCTCAGCGAAGTCGTCGCGTCGTGCCAAATGGATGTTGCGGTCGTGGCCGTCGCAACCGATGGTGAGGTTGTCGGAATTGCGGTGGCGCGAGCCGCCCATGACCAGGGGTGGATTGTGTTTTTTGCGACCGATGATTTGCACCGCCGTCAAGGAATCGGCGATCGACTGCTCGGGGCCATCGAACAACGCCTCGCCCCGAGCGGGTTGACCAAGTTGTCGGTGTTGGTTCCCGAGGACCAGGTGAACGTGGGAGTCCTCACCCGTGCGGGCTTCCTCGACAAAAAACACCTCCGCTATTTCGAACGTGAAATTCCGGTTCGCAGCACCGAACTGACTGCACTGAAAAAGCTCGGCGGCCGGATTCAAGGACGCAACCTGTGGTCTCAGATTGCGGGAATGTCCGCAGAGAAAGACCTGCTCGAAAAACGGCTGGTCCTGCCGCTGTCCAACGTGGCGATGGCCAACCAATTCGGCGTCGAACCACCGCGCGCCATCGTGTTGTTCGGTCCCCCGGGGACTGGAAAAACCACGTTCGCCCGCGCAATTGCATCGCGGCTGGAGTGGCCGTTCATCGAGATTTTCCCGTCACGACTCGCTGCGGGCGGCGACGGACTGGCGTTTGGACTGCGCGAAACCTTCGAGTCGATCGCCGAACTGGACCACGCGATCGTCTTCATCGACGAGGTGGAGGAAATCGCGAGCCAGCGCGGTGGGGAACCGCCGTCGCCGACGCAAGGCGTGACCAACGAGTTGCTCAAGTTGATTCCGTCATTTCGCGACAGCCCCAACAAACTGTTGATCTGTGCGACGAACTTCATTCGCGCTCTCGATGACGCATTCCTGCGGCACGGTCGGTTCGATTACGTCATTCCCATCGGGTTGCCGGACAGTGACGCACGGGCCGCGATTTGGGCGAAGTTCATCCCCGACATCAGTGCCGACCAGATCGACGTGAGCATTCTGGTGTCGAAGAGCGCCGGATTCTCTCCCGCCGACATCGAGTACGCCGCGCGACGGGCGTCGCAGAGTGCTTTCGAATCGGCGATGCTCGCCACGGGTCGCCGTGGCGGCGATCAGTCGGGGCCGTCGATGTCCGATTATGTGAGTGCGATTGAGCAGACCAAAACCACGGTTTCTGCCGAAGTGGCGGAGGCGTTCACCGAAGACATTGCGAACCTCGCGCGGGTCTAGCGGGTCGCCCGCATGTTGTTCACCTCGAGAATTCCCGTTGGACCATTCACGTAAATTAGAGACATGTGGCCGCACTCCGTTTCCATGACCACGATTGTCGATGAGCTCGCGTCGCGGGACGCTCGGCTGGCGGAGGTGATTCGTTCGCACCCGCTGTGTGACCTCGGGGTGATTCCGGAAACGTCCAGCAATTTCGAGTCACTCGTCGAATCGGTCATTGCACAACAGGTGTCAGTGAGGGCCGCCGACACCATTTTTCGTCGACTACATGAGGTGGTGGCAGGCGAGTTGACCCCCGAGCGAGTGACCGCCGTGTCGGACGCCGCCCTTCGCGACTGCGGTCTGTCGGGGTCGAAAACGCG
>CAMDKN010000152.1 GCA_945901035.1 Gulosibacter massiliensis
CTCGTGTTCCTCATCGTCCAAACCATCCGTAAGGTGACCTGGCAGAACGTCGCCATCCTCGTGGGTGTCGCCGCGACCTACGTCCCGTGGCTATTCCTTTCTCACCGCACGATGTTCCAGTTCTACACCGTGACCCTCGAGCCGTTCCTCGTCCTCGCACTCGTCGCGGCACTCGTGTGGTTGTGGAAGCAGCGACTTCGGCTTCTCGTAATCAACTTCCTCATCGTCGCCGTCATCGTGTCCGCGTTTTTCTTGCCCGTGTGGATGGGAATTCCCATCCCCGAGTGGTTCGCGGTGATTCACTACTGGTTCCCCAGTTGGATCTAAATTGACAACTTTGTCTAGTGATTAGATAGTATTAGGGCACACCTTATTTCAGGAGCCCACACATGCTTGATTTCGTTATCGCCGCCGACGCCGTCCCCGCCCTCACCGGCATCGACTTCGGCTACACGCTGGCCGGCGTTGTCACGGGGCTCGTCGTCGGAATCACCGGTGTCGGCGGCGGAGCCGTCATGACCCCGATCCTCATCCTGCTTCTGGGAGTCGCGCCCGCGACCGCCGTCGCCACCGACCTGTGGTTCGCCGCCATCACCAAACTGTTCGGGGCGGGAATTCACGGTGTCGGCGGAAACATCGACTGGCAGGTCGTGCGCCGTTTGTGGATGGGGTCGATCCCTGTCGCGATTATCGTGGCAATCCTCGTGGCGCTCAATGCAAAGCCTGAAAAGGTGTCGTGGTTGACGACCGCGATCGGAGTGGTCGTGCTCGTTACCGCCACCGGAATGTTCCTCGCGCCCATTCTGATTCGTCGCGCACAGGCAAACCGCACTGCCGACCCGTCAAAGTTTCGCCACTTTCAAGCGCCTGCCACAATCGCGTCCGGTGGCGTCATCGGCGGTCTTGTCGCGCTGACTTCGGTCGGTGCCGGCGCGCTGGGTTCCGTTGCGATGATCGCCCTCTACCCGTTCCGGTTGACGCCCCACCGTCTCGTTGCGACCGACATCGCCCACGCGATTCCGCTCGCCGTCGTCGCCGGCACCGGCTACATCGTGACGGGACTCGCCGCGGGCATCGGCATCGTCGTCGACCCGTGGATGCTCGCGAGTATGTTGCTCGGTTCCATCCCGACAATCATCCTCGGGTCGTTCCTCGCACGAAAGGTACGTCCCCGGGGAATCCAACTCGCTCTTGCGAGCGTCCTACTGTTCGTCGGGATCAGCGCGATCTTCCCGTTTGCGTCGCACTAGTCCCAGTTGCCGTCGGCTGGCGCCGTACCGAGTCGTCGCCCCGCGTCAAACCCGTCAATTTCGAGCATGTCAGCAGCGTCGAGTTCGAAGTCGAACAGCGCGATGTTCTCGATCAGTCGTTCTTTACTGGATGTCTTCGGAAAAATGATCGTCCCGTGCTGAATGTGCCAGCGCAGAATGACCTGCGCGATTGACTTGCTGTAGCGCTCGGCCACGTTCACGAGAGTGGGCATTTCCGCCGCGAGGTCGACCGAACCGTGACACAGCGGTCCCCACGCTTCGGTGGCGATGCCGCGCTTAGCGTGTTCGGCGCGCAGGGCCGCCTGTTGGAAGAGCGGGTGCAGTTCGACCTGGTTCAAGACCGGAACGATGTCGCTCACCGCGGCAATCGCGTCAAGGTGTTCCGGCTCGAAGTTGCTCACGCCGATTGACGTCGTGAGTTCGTCCTGCTGGAGAACCTCGAGCTGGGTCCACGCATCGACGTAGGTGCCGCGCACCGCCGCCGGCCAGTGAATCAGATACAGGTCGACGTGTTCGAGGCCGAGGCGGTCGAGCGAGCCGCTGATGGCATCGCGCGCTTTCGGCTGGTCGCCGTTCCACAACTTGGTCGTGATGTACAGGTCGTCTCGGGGTATCCCGCTCTCGCGAATCGCGCGGCCGACACCCTTCTCGTTCTGATAGATGCGTGCCGTGTCGATATGGCGGTAGCCCAATTCGAGGGCGGCGGACACAACACGGTACGCGTTGTCGTCGTCCAATTTGTAGGTGCCGAGACCCAGCTGCGGGATGCTCGTGCCGTCATTGAGCGGAACGGTGTTAACGGAAGAAGCCATGCCCCCCAGTTTATGGGGGACATGGCCTGGAACTTCCCGCCTACGAGGCTTTGGCCGAAGCGCCCGAGTTGACCTCGTACGAGGTGTTCGTCGATTCGAAGAAGTTGACCAACTGCAGCGTGTCGTTGGCGGCAGCCATCCACTTCGCGGGGTTGGGCACCTTGTAGTGCGCTTCGAAACCGAGCTCTTCGAGACGACGGTCGGCCATGTGCTTGGTGTACTGCGTGATGTATTCCGCGTTGAGACCGAGGATGCCGTTGGGGATCATGGCCTTGTTGTACTCCTCTTCCATCACGACGGAGTCGAGAATCATCTGCTTGATTTCGGCAGCGAATTCTTCCGTGGCGATGTCTGGGTTCTCTTCCAGTACCGTGAGGATGAGGTTGATTCCGAACTTGAGGTGGAGCGACTCGTCGCGAACGATCCAGTCCACGAGCGAACCGAAGTTACGGAGCAGGTTGCGCTGACGGAACGACAGGGCGACCATGAATCCGGTGTAGAACCAGATACCTTCCATGATCACCGAGTACGCCACGAGGTTGCGGACGAAGTCCTGCTTGCCCTCGGTGGTGGTGATGTCGAGGCTTCGCTCGGCCATGCGCTTGATGAACTTGACTTCGAACTCTTCTTTGGCGGCGATGGCCGGGTGGTCGACGTGCTGCGCGTAAATCTTTTCGCGGTCCACCGGGAACGTCTCGAGGATGTACTCGAAGCTCATGCAGTGGTTCGCTTCTTCCCACATCTGCTTGGCGAGGTAGAGGTGCGCCTCGGCTGCGTTGAGGTACGGGTAGACGCCAAACGCCAGTGCCTTGTTGACGATCAGTTCCGAGGGGTTGAAGAACGACATGAGGAACGTGATGGCTTGCCGTTCTTCATCGGTCATCTTCTTGAAGTCGGCGATGTCTTCGCCGAGCTGAATTTCGTTCGGGAACCAGGTGTTCGCAACGGCCTGGTTGTACAGGTCCATCGCCCACTGGTAACGAACGGGCTTCAGCAAAAGTCCGTCTTGGATTCCGGTTCCGAGAATTCCCATGATTACTCCTAAGTGTTGTTGTGAAAGGTGATTGCGGGGTTATCCGCGGGTGGTTGTTAC
>CAMDKN010000153.1 GCA_945901035.1 Gulosibacter massiliensis
GGAGCAGATCCATGGGATCTACCGGTACCGAATATTCTCCTACATTGGATTCGAGCGGATTCATGATTCACCGCCCGTCGACGACGATCCGCCGAAGCCGAAGCCTCGTCGGGGTGCGCCAGCCGCAACGGGTTCTGCTGCGGGTGACGGAGCGCCGGCGCTGGTGCCGAAGCCCTTCCTGCTTCCTCCACTAATTTCTTCGGCCTTGTTGACCTTGACCGTGGACTGTTCTGCGGTGTGGCGCGGCTTCATGTGCAAGTAGTAGGTCGTTTTGACGCCACGAGTCCACGCGCCCGTGTAGATGTCGACCATCTCGTCGATGTCGCGTGTTTCGAGGTACATGTTGCGGCTGATGGCTTGGTCGATCCACTTCTGGGCGCGACCCGCGACCTCGAGGAACGAATTGGGGTCGAGCTGGAAGCTGGTCTTGTAAATCGCCTTGATGTCATCCGGAATCGAGGCGATGCTCTGGATGTCGCCTTGCGAACGGAGGATGTCTTCGCGAACCGACTCCCACAGACCGCGGTCGGAGAGAGCATCAACGAGGTTGCGGTTGACCTCGAGGAACTTTCCGCTCGAGGTCGAGCGCGAGAAGATCTGCGAGAACTGAGGATCGAGACCGGGGGTCGTTCCGGCGACGAGACCGATGGACGCCGTCGGAGCGATGGCCATGAGGGTCGCGTTGCGGATTCCGCCCTTGACCTTGACGCGAAGCGCATCCCAGTCGAGACGGGTCTTTCGAGAGATCTCGATTGCGACGCCGCGGTCCTTTTCGGCGAGGTCGATCGAGTCAAAGGGTACGAGTCCCTGCGACCAGCGCGATCCCTCGAAGTTGTCGTACGAGCCACGCTCGCGGGCAAGGTTCGCCGACTCGTCAATCGCTGAGTACGAAATGTGCTCGGTGATTTCGTCGATGAGGTCGTAGGCCGCTTCGCTGTCGTACGAGATGCCAAGGCGCTCACAAATATCGGCGAAGCCCATGAGCCCCAGTCCGACCGCGCGGTTTTCCTTGTTCGCCTTGTCGGCTTCGTGCACCGAGGAACGCGTGATGTCGATGAGGTTGTCGAGCTGGCGAACGGCGACGCGGGCGCTCTCGTCCATCTTGACCCAGTCGATTTTTCCGGCGACGAGGTGTGTCGAGAGGTTGATCGATGCCAGGTTGCAGACCGAGACGTTCTCGGCGTCTTGCGGGAGACAGATTTCGGTGCAGAGGTTCGACGAGTGAATCGTGCCGGTGTTGTTGTTAAGTGCACGAAGGTTAATCGTGTCTTTCCAGGTCAGCCACGGGTGCGACGACGACTGGAGCGAGATAAGGATCTGCTTGAACTGTTCGCGGGCGGAAATCTTTTTGAAGAGGTTCATTTCCCCCTTTTCCGCCATCGCGATGTATTCCGCATAGCGCTTGGAGAACGCGGCGCCATACAGTTCGTTGAGGTCCGTGACCTCGAGCGGGTCGAACAGGTACCAGTCATCGTCGTTCTGGGCGCGCTTCATGAACTCGTCCGAGATCCACACCGCGGTGTTCGCGGTTCGCGTGCGACGGTAGGGGTCACCGGAGTTCTGACGGAGGTCGAGGAACTCGGGGAAGTCGAGGTGCCAGTTCTCCATGTAGAAGCACAGAGCGCCGAACTTCTTACCGCCGCGCGAGATCGCGCGGAGAACCGAGTCGATGGTGTGCATGAAGGGAATCGGTCCGGTCGACACGGTGTTGTTCGAACGGATGGGTGAACCCTGAGCACGCAACTTGGTGACCGAGAGGCCGATGCCACCCGTGCCCTTCGTGAGCCACATGACGTCGCGCGTGGTCTTGGCGATGTGTTCGATGTCGTCCTGCATTTCGAGGACGAAGCAGTTCGCGAGCTGCGGGTAGGACGTGCCCGCATTGACGAGGGTCGAACCGGCGGCCAAATACTCGAGCGTCGACATCTTGCGGTAGAACCGTAGGGCGGTCTCGGTCGGGTTCTTCTCGTTGAGCGAGAGCCCCATCGCGATTCGCATCCAGAAATACTGGGGAACCTCGAGCGCGTCGCCGTTGCGTCCCTTGACGCCGTAACGGTTGTTGAGCGTGACCACGCCGATGTACTTGAGAAGTTCGTCGTGGGCCGGTTCGAGTTCCGCGGCAAGAGTGTCGAAGTCGAACATCTCGACGAGGCGGGAGTCGAGCAGGCCTTCCGTCACTCCGCGGCGAACGTTCTCTTCAAAGTGCGCAGCGTGGAGTTTCTTCAGTTCATCGGGCGACGAGTAGTCACCGAGAACGCTCTTGTAGATGGTCTTGAGAAGCAGGCGGGCGGCGATGGTGTCGAACCCGGGATAGTCCTTGACGTTCTGAAGGGCGACCTGGATGACGGCTTCGTCGAGCTGTTGCGACGTGATCCCGTCGAACAGGGTGAGTTCGAGTTCCGTGCCGATTTGGGTGACCCAGGCAAGTTTGTCGGTGAAGCCTTCGGCGGCCTGTTCGATCGCAAGGTTGATTTTGTTCGCGTCGTATGGCTCGCGACTTCCATTGCGTTTGACGACCGTGATGTTCATCGGTGCCTGTCCCTTCGTTCGTCTTTTCTGGCCCTGCGGTCTGCGGAATCGTGCCAGCACGAGGTGTTAACGTCTGGGCTAAAAACACTACATCTACGTATCAGATTTGGTCAAGAACCCCATATGTTGTGGCGTGTCGTACACAATTGGGGATAACTTGTCCACGCTCTCCACAGGTTACGGCGAACCTCGGACGCATAAAACGTGCGCATCCCTCAAACGCAACAATCGCCGTCTGATTGCGCTATAGATTTGTTAGTATGAAGCGTTACGGGCAATTACTGAGCATCCCGGGTGTCATCCCCGTCGTTCTCGCACAATTACTCGCCCGCTTTCCCGGCGGAATGTTGACCATCGGGCTGCTCATCCACTACCAAAAACAAACGGGGAACTTCACGGTCCCGGGACTCGCGCTCGCTGCGCTGTCGATCGGTCAGGCGATTTCCATTCCCTTGGCCTCGCGAATGATCAGCACGTACGGCATCCGCCTCGTTCTGGGAACGCTCATCACCATCTGCACTGGCGCAACGCTGGTAGCGGCCCTCGTTGTCCTCGACACCATCCCCACGATTCTGCTCGGTTTC
>CAMDKN010000154.1 GCA_945901035.1 Gulosibacter massiliensis
CTGATGGGGGGCGGAACGCGGGTGATGGCGACGTCCAACACACCCCCGAATGCGCTCGGGGAGGGTCGCTTCGCCGCCGCCGATTTCCTTCGCGAGATCAGTGCGCTGGCGGACCGGTTCGTGATTCTGCGAATCGATGGGGTGGACTATCGACATCGCGAGAACGAGGGCCGAGCCGACATCGCGGACGACGCCGAGCTGCGCGACATTTCCGACGGGTTGACGGTTGCGGAGGATTCATTCGGCGCGGTGATTCGCCACATCGCGACGTTGCACCCCAGCAAATACGTGCCCCTCATCAGTGGCGTTGACGCGGTTGTCTGGCGGGACGTGGTGCCGTTCACCAATCAAAATGATGCTCTTCGTTTTGTGGCGTTGGTTGACCGACTCTACGACGCGGACATCCCGATTCGCGCCACCGGCACACCGCTTGACGAGGTTTTTCCGGCGGACATGCTCGACGGCGGATATCGCAAAAAGTACCTTCGGTCGCAATCACGCCTCGTCGCACTCACCCATCGCCCTCTGTAGCGCGAGGGCAGCCCACGGGGATTGTTAACGTGTCGGTAACACGCGAAACGACTCTCGGAAACACGCGTCACCAAAACTGGACCCGTGACCGAGTGGTCACGTCAACGTTCGAAAGGTGCACGTCATGGAATCAGGAAATCTCACATGGGCCATCGTGGCCACGGCGCTCGTCCTCGTGATGACGCCCGGTGTCGCGTTCTTTTACGGGGGACTCGTCAAGGCGAAAAGTGTGATCTCCATGATGATGATGTCCTTCGGTTCGATGGGACTGGTCGGCGTGCTGTGGATTCTGGTGGGATTCAACATGTCCGCCGTGTCGGAACCGTTCGGGTTCGCGGGGGACCCGTTCACCGACTTCGCGTTGTCGGCAGCGGACGACGGAACGCTGCTCTACGCCACGTACGGCGCAACGTTCGCCATCATCACGGTGGCCCTGGTGTCGGGCGCAATCGCGGACCGAGCACGATTCGGACCGTGGATGATTTTCGCCGGACTCTTTGCCGTACTCGTCTATTTCCCCGTGTCGGCGTGGGTGTGGGGAGGCGGCTGGATCATGAACCTCGGTGAATCGCTGGGTCTCCCCGCGGTAATTGATTACGCCGGTGGAACAGCGGTTCACATCAATGCGGGAGCCGCGGCACTCGTCCTCGCCCTGGTTTTAGGGAAACGTGTCGCGTTCGGCAAGGGGTTCCATCAGGCACACAACGTCCCTCTCACGCTCATCGGTGTCGCGCTCCTGTGGTTCGGGTGGTTCGGTTTCAACGCCGGCGCGCAGGCGTTCGGCGACATGAGCCAGGTGGGACTCATCGTGATCAACACCTTCGGCGCAACCGCGGCGGCCATCGTCGGCTGGATGCTGGTGGAGAAATTGAAGGACGGCAAAGCAACCTCGGTCGGAGCAGGTTCCGGGGCAATCGCCGGACTGGTCGCCATCACGCCGGCGTGCGCGAACCTCACCCCCGGGTGGTCACTCGTCCTGGGTGTTCTTGCCGGCGCGATCTGTGCCGCAGCAGTCGAATTGAAGTTCACCCTCGGTTTCGATGACTCCCTCGATGTGGTCGGAATTCACCTCGTCGGCGGCATTGTGGGGACTCTGTTCCTCGGTTTCTTCGCAACGGGAACGGGCCTGTTCACGGGTGGAGACGGCCTCGGGCAGCTCGTCGTTCAAGCGATTGCCGCCGGTGGCGTGCTGGTGTATTCGTTCGCGGTGGCTTACGGTCTGGGAATGATCCTGGAGAAGACGATCGGGTTCCGAGCCTCGACGGACGATGAAATTGCGGGCATCGACACGGTGGTTCACGGAGAGTACGGATACGCGCTGGACTCCAAGTAGACGTTCCAGCGCGAATGGGGTGGGCGATACCGGACTCGAACCGATGACCTCTTCCGTGTGAAGGAAGCGCGCTACCAACTGCGCCAATCGCCCGCCTGCCCATTCTGACACAATCACGGCGTTTCGGGACACGCACCCCGACTGGTTTGGTTTCGGTTGGGACATTCGATAGAGTCATGACGTTGCCGAAAGGCGACGTGCGGATGTGGCGCAGTGGTAGCGCATAACCTTGCCAAGGTTAGGGTCGCGAGTTCGAATCTCGTCATCCGCTCGAGGAAAACCTCCGGGTCGAGAAAGCCCTCACGGTGGCGTGGCCGAGAGGCGAGGCAGCGGCCTGCAAAGCCGTCCACACGGGTTCAAATCCCGTCGCCACCTCACATAATTTCATACGCAATGGGCGATTGGCGCAGCGGTAGCGCGCTTCCCTGACACGGAAGAGGTCACTGGTTCGATCCCAGTATCGCCCACCAGTAGTTGGTGTGAATGCTCCGATGGCTCTACTTCCGCAGGAAGTTGCTCGACAACACGGAATGTCCACTTGACCCAGATGGCGACGGTTTATACGATTTGGCCATGGAAAAACGTGAGTGCAACTTATGTAATGAAGAATTCGCCGACAACGGTGACGAATCCCGTTGCCCGAAGTGTCGGGACCTGCCGGGTGAATCCACTCCCGAAACTGCCGAATCGGACGGCAATTCTTGGGGTGTCGGGTGTTTCATCATTGCGGTTATCATTTTGTTTGCGCTGTCGTTTGCGTGGCAGCAGTACAGGTGCGACGCATTTGTGAACAGTCAATGCTAAGCGACCGAGATTCTCAACCCGTCAGCCGAACGGAAAAAGTCACGGAGGCCGTTCGGTAGAGTTGTGATGTCTCGGGTTACAGAGGAGCCAACAGTGTCGCAGGCCATCACGCTGGATGTTGAGTCCGACGGCTTCGGTCTCTTCGCCGACAAGACGATTGTCGCGATGCGTGTCAATGGCGAATTGAAGGATCTCGCGCACAAGGCTCAGCCCGGTGACGTGGTGGAGGGCGTCGCTATCTCGTCGCCCGACGGGCTCGATATTCTGCGTCATTCGACCGCCCACGTCCTCGCCCAGGCGGTCCAGCGCGTGAACCCTGAGGCGAAGCTCGGCATCGGTCCGCCCGTGACGGATGGCTTCTATTACGACTTTGATGTCGCCAACCCGTTCACACCGGAGGACCTGGTCGCTCTGGAAAAAGAGATG
>CAMDKN010000155.1 GCA_945901035.1 Gulosibacter massiliensis
GGTGACGAGAAACTTGTAAAGTAACGTTCCCGTCACTCGGTGTCGAGTCGCCACAGCAGACCAACTGGGCTCGGAAGCCGCCCTAAAAAAACAACGGCTAGTTCGACGACGCAAGGCGGATGATGTCCGCCTCGCTCGGGGTGTAGGCCCCGGAAAGGCGGCGAATCTCGGCGAGAACTGTCAACTGTTCGGCGCTGACGACCTCGCCGGTGAGGCACCCGTATTCCGGCGATTGCACGATTCCGACGTACTCGGCGTTGGCGAGCGC
This sequence comes from Gulosibacter massiliensis, assembly GCA_945901035.1. Classification (GTDB taxonomy): domain Bacteria; phylum Actinomycetota; class Actinomycetes; order Actinomycetales; family Microbacteriaceae; genus MWH-TA3. The sequence continues at coordinate 269 of CAMDKN010000155.1, forward strand.
AGGGGCCTGTGTCCCGAGAAGTTCGATGAGTTCGGCGGTGGTTGACGAGCGGATTGCCTGGGTTGCGGCCTCCCACATGTCGAGGAACGCGCGAGTGTGCTCGCTGACCGGACCGGCCATCTGAACCAGAACCGTTCCGAGGTAATCGTCGCTCACATCGGTGGACGTCGCCCATCGGCGAAAACCCGCCTGCTCGGCGGCGACGCCGGCTTCGGCGTTAAGAACCGAACCGTGAATGGAACCATCTTTAATCGCGTCGAGACGCTTCGGCGTTGCCCCCACCGCCTCGAAGTTAATCGTGGAGTGGTCGACGCCGAGCGAGGCGAGCATCTGCAGCATCAGAATGGCGAAACCCGAGCTCATCACGTCAACGCCGAGGGTTGATCCGGCGAAGTCCTCAACCGTGCCGATGTCCGACGAGGTGTACAGCGCGAGTCGTAGGCCGCGATCGATGGGGCGCAGGAACTGCACATCGAGTTGTTCCTTGAGCGGGTTCTGCGCCGTCGTCGCATACAGCAGGACGTTGTCGGGGCTCGTGATGGCGATGTCCATCTCGTTGCTTCGGAGCGATTCGAATTGTCCGGGCGACGATTGGACGCGTTGCGTCTCCCACTCGATTCCGAAGCGGGTGTGGAGGCCCAACGCTCGCGCGACGGCAAGGACGGGGGACTCACTGAACTGGCCAATGCGGATTACAGGATCAGACACGGAGAGCTCCTCGGGTTGTGGTCGTGACGACGGCTATTCTCGCCGCAATTGCCCGAAAACGTGACCGCGGGCTAGTCTGTTCAGAATAGCGCAAACGATTGCCGAACTTTCGCGAACCGGGCAGGTCACAAAACGCGGAACCCCACTAAACTCTTTGGGGATCGAACAAACCTTGTCTGGGCCGCAGACTTTGGGCGCTCGGTCGATAAATCTACTTGAACGACGTTGGTGAAGTGTCAATGAAGGACCCCCTCATGAAAAGAAGTCTTGCCGGAGTAACCGCCCTCTCCCTCGCCCTCTCCCTCGCCCCTGCGATGGCCGCCCAAGCGGCGCCCCGGACCTGCGGAGCGGTCTGTTTCCAGACGAGCTACGACGACGTTGATCTCGGTGCGTGGTTCCTGGACGGGAAAGACGGATTGTTGCTCGCGGAAGACAGAGGATTCCGAGTAATCAACACCTTTACCCAGAAGGTGACGTTTCGCTATACCACCCCGACGTTTGACACCTACATTGACGCCATCGCCCGCTCAGAAAATTCGGCGTGGGTTGTCATCGCGCTGTCGTCGGGCGAGGTCTACCGCTATGACACTGACGATTGGTCGCGAACGCGAATCAGCGCTGGCCTGTTGATGACAGACGTGCGCCGCGTCGCGGTCAGCAACAACGGGGAAGAGGTCTATGTCGGGCGTCGCACCGGCGAGTCTGGCGATGACGGTTCGACTATCCAACGATTCCACAACGGGGTTCTCGCGTCCGATGAAACCTATACCAACACCAGCGGAGACTACGGAATCACCGAATTGATGTTGGACGACTCCAGCGCGAACTTGTACGTCGGTTGGAACGGCTTCAGTCCGACATTCGTAAAACTCGATGCGATGGACATCGCTGCAGGTGCGGTGGCCGGGGATGACGACGACGACGCGTGGTCCGGCTCGTCTATCGCCGTCGCCGAGGATGGAACGGTATACGGAGCAAACGAGTCAATCGCCGGGATGGCCAACGACGCCGTGAATTACCCGCACGTTCTCAAAATGAACGCATCGACGCTTTCCGTCTTCGACTCGATTGACTCCAGTCACAACTGGGCTCAATGGGCAATCACTCTCTCGGAAGACGACCAGACGTTGTTCGCAAGTTCCGCCTACAATGGCGCAACCCCGGGTGATCCCGACGAGAGGAACAAGATCGAGATAATCAACGCGTCGACCATGGAGGTTGAGCAAACCCTGTGGATTCCGGAAGACTGGGATCAAAACGTGGCGAACATTGACGCTGATTACGCTGGTCGATATCTTGCCGTCGCCGCCCGTTTCCGGGTCTACATCGTGTCGCTCGATAGCGCACCAATCACGCTGACCGCGGAGTACTTCAACACGGGCGAACCGGGCTCGACCCAACTGGTCGATTGGCAGTATTCGTACCTGAACCCGAAGGCGAAGTTCAAGTGGTTTGAAGTGAAGTACGTCCCCGTTGGGAAGAAGAAGGCAAAGATCAAGCGCGTCAAGCGCGCATCCGAGACCGAAATCAGCCAGGTGAAAGACGGGACAACCATTCGCGTGCGAGCGGTCTATACGAAAAAACGCTACAACACAGCGTGGGCCACCGCGGTACCCGCGGCTCCCTAGCGAGATCGCCGTAACAGCCCGCATGGCAGACTTGCGCTGTGCGTGACGTCATCATCCTCGGAAGCACCGGGTCCATTGGAACCCAGGCGCTCGATGTGGTGCGCGACAACCCCGATCGGTTTCGGGTGGTCGGTTTGGGCGCCGGTAAAAACCGGGAGTTGGCCGAGGCACAGGCCGCCGAATTCGGCGTCACCAATGTTGCGTTCGGCGCGGACGACGCGGTCGCCCTGATCGAGTCGACTCGAGCCGACGTCGTCCTCAACGGGATTACGGGGGCCGTCGGGCTTGCACCGACGCTCGCGGCACTCGCGACGGGCGCGACGCTGGCGCTCGCCAACAAGGAATCGCTGATTATTGGTGGCGCGCTGGTGAAGAGTGCGGCGGCGCCGGGGCAACTCGTCCCCGTCGACTCGGAGCACTCGGCGCTCGCACAAGCCCTATTGGCGGGCCCTCACGCCGAGGTCGCCAAACTGAT
>CAMDKN010000156.1 GCA_945901035.1 Gulosibacter massiliensis
ATCGTCGGTTGGGGGCGGATCGGTCAGCGCCTCGCCAGCCTCGTCGGTGCTCTCGGTGGCACGGTTCGCGCGTTCGACCCGTTCGCCGACATCCCCGACCAGGTTCGAGCCGACTCGCTGCCCGAGCTACTCGCGGTCAGTGACTTCGTATCCCTGCACGTCCCTCTGCTCGACACGACCCGTCACCTCATCAATGACGAGACGCTGTCACACGTGAAAGTGGGCTGCGTCCTCGTCAATTGTGCACGCGGGCCTCTCGTCGATCTCGACGCCGTCCACCGCGCACTCACTGCGGGTCGGCTCGGAGGGGTCGGCCTGGACGTGTTCGACGACGAACCCACCGACTTCCACCCCATCATGTCGGATCCGCGCGTCGTTCTGACCCCGCACGTCATGGGGTTGAGCCGAAAGGCGGCCGCCCAGACCTACGCCGATGCCGCCCGCGGTGTGCGTGCGGTGTTGGATGGGCTCAGCCCCGACGCGACGGCCTAGGTTCCGAGCTTCGCCAACAACCGGTTGGTCGCGATGAGCGCACCGCCCAGGACCGCCGGGATTCCGCCACCGGGGTGAACGGACGCACCGACCCGCCACAACCAGGGTCGAAGCGGTGAGGTGTAGGCGGGCGAGTGGAACGGCCCACTCTGCCACCACGGGTGGCCCTCGCCATACAGCGCACCGCCCACGGCACCGAACCCCGCGAAGTATTCGGGGTGCAACACGGTGTGGTCGGTGATCATGTCGGCGAGTTGACGGGGAAGACTCATGACCTCAGTGATGCGCCGCATTTCGCGCTGGACCCACTCGTGTTCGATTCCGTAGCGCTTTCCGTCCGGTGGCGCGGTCAGAAGGATCGCCGCGGTCGGTCGCGTGTTGGGGTAGATCTGGCCCGCGCGGTAATAGTTAAGAAACGCCATGGTTTGTTTCGGCAGGGTCGTGGTGCGAATGCTCTCGTACAGGTCGGCCGGGTCGTCCGGCATGATCACGGAGTGAGTGACGACGTCCGCGGGCAGTTCCTCGTCCAGCACGGCGAAGACGGCGATCCCCGAACACGACAGCGCCGTCGGGGTTCGTGGGCGTCGCCCGAGAAGTCCCTCCAACACATCCGCGTCGAGTCCGCTCACGACAAGGTCCGTTGTGTACTCCGCGGTGTCGGTGACGACGCGACCGCGCGACAACGATGTGACGCGCTCGCCGAGTCGAATGGTCGCGCCCGATTCGGTCGCGAGACGCGCGAGCATCTGCGGAATTTCGTTGACGCCCCCGGTGGGAACCCAGACGCCGTCGGTTGACATGACGGCGGGCATCGTCGCGAACAGGGCGAGCGTTTTGGCGGGAGCGACCCCGGCGTTGAGCGTGTGAATCGAAATGACTTCGCGCAGGTTTTCGGGCATCCAGTCGAGCCCGTTCAAATACCGCTCGGTGTTGAGTCGCGTGCCGTAGTGGCTGAACAGTCCGGCCGCGGCGGGATAGATTGCCGAATCCCACGGGTCGTTGGTCAGCATCGTCGTGATGTTCTGTCCCAACGGACCGTGCTCCGCCTCGAATCGATCCCAGGCGGGCTTCCACGCGTGCCCCTCTTCGACGGGCAGATTCGCCACATCGCCGCGGAAGAAATAGCGTCCGACCTCGGGAAGGCGCTGCAGGTCCAGCGGTGCGATGTCGCGCGCCTTTCGCGCCCCCGCCGGTCCCACCTCGTCGAACCGATCGAGAATCTTGTCGATCGCCGCGGGAAACGTGACGAGCGAGGGTCCCGTGTCGATTCGCTGACCGGCGACATCGATGCGGCGGCTCTTTCCGCCAATCCACTCGTTGCGGTCGAGAACGGTCACGTCGTGACCGGCCCGAGCGAGAAGAGCGGCCGATGCGAGCCCACCGAGACCGGCTCCGATGACGACGATGCGTCGTGGGGTCACGGATACAGCCCGAGGGTGATTCCGGTGACGAGCTGCACGCCGGCGACCGCGCCTGCGACATACGGGAATGCGACGGAGTACTTGTACAGGCGTTTCGCCTCGGCGCTGGTCGGGGTGCGCCAGTTCGCGAGAAGCAACCACCCCGAAATGAGCCCGGACACGATCGCGACGGGCAGGTTGACGAGGGCGAAGGCGACCGTGGACACGACCCACCACGACCCCGACCACACCAGCGAGCCTTTGACGCCAAACTTCACCGCGGTCGTGACGATTCCCGCCGAGGCGTCTTCGTCGATGTCCTGAATCGCGTCATAGACGTGCTTGGCCATGCTCCAGGCCATCAGGCCGATCACGGCCGGCCACATCGGTTCGACCCCAAGCGCGAGGGGGACAAACGCGAGGGGGAACGCGTAATCGGCGTTACTGACCGAATCCCACACCGGGCGTGCCTTGAATCGAAGCGGGGTGGACGAGTACTGCCAGAACGAGAACGCATACGCGAGCATCCAGAGGAACGCGGCGGGAGGAACGGTGATGACGAAGTAGACGAGGAACGGGACGTTGAGCACGACGACGCCCCAGTTGATCATCCGCACTTCGGACGGCTTGATCTTGGCGCCACCGAATCCACCCTTGCGATCGTTTTCGGCGTCGGTGTCCTGGTCGTAGATGTCGTTGATTCCGTAAATCAACAGATTGAACGGCAGGGTCACCCAGATGAGGATCGGAAGGATCTCCCAGGTCCAGAGGAACCCGGACAACCACATTCCGACGACAGTCGTGCCAATGGTGTTAATCCACAGGACCGGTCGGGAAATTTCTGTTAGTCGACGAATCACAATGCCCACTCTAACTTCCGCGCGCGTGCACAGAGCTGAGTGGGCATTGGAATTGTCGTTAGACGAGGTTGTCGAGGTGCTTGTCTCCGAGGCGCGTGGGGACCATAACCGCCTGAATCTCGGCGCGGTTGAGCAGATCCGTCATGCGGCGCTGGCGCTGCTTGGGGATCAGGGTCACCACGGTTCCGGTCTTTCCCGCACGACCCGTACGGCCCGAACGGTGCAGATACGTCTTGTACTCGTCCGGTGCATCGGCCTGAATCACGAGGTCGATGTCGTCCACGTGAATTCCCCGAGCAGCAACATCGGTTGCAACAAGAACATT
>CAMDKN010000157.1 GCA_945901035.1 Gulosibacter massiliensis
CGACGAGGGCCACGCCATCCACGTGCGGGTGTGCTGTTCCCATTCCGCCGGCCAACGATTTGCCATGATTTAGTCCTTCAGGCTTTCCACGAGGTTTATCAAAATATCAACCGTCGTGCGTGGGTTGACGATCGCGAACCGCAGGACCGACTCGCCCTTGAATTTGGACGGGAAGCACGCGGCTGTGCCTTCCTGCCATAGCGCGTCACTCCACGCGTTGTACTGCTCGCTCGACCAGCCCTTGCGGCGGAACACCACGACGGACAGCATCGGGTCACGAACCAGTTCGAGATGGTCGCTGTCGCGAATCACCTGGGCGATTTCCCGGGCCACGATGTTGTTCGACTCGATTGCCTCGCGATAGGCCGCGACGCCGTGAGTGGCGAGAGAGAACCACAGCGGCAACCCGCGGGCACGGCGCGAAAGGTGCACCGCAAAGTCGGACGGGTTCCACTCGTCGGTGTCGGTGAGAACATCGAGATACGACGCGTGCTGCGTGTGGGCGGCGCGGGCAATCGCGGGGTTCCGATAAATCAAGGCGCACGAGTCGTAAGGCGCATACAGCCACTTGTGGGGGTCGACGATGAACGAGTCAACGCCCTCTATCCCGTCAAAATACTTTTTGGTGGACGAAGCAAACATTCCGGCGATTCCGTATGCACCGTCGACGTGAACCCACACGTTGTGGGTGCGGGCGGTGGCAACAACGCTCGTGATATTGTCCACAATCCCGAAGTTGGTCGTTCCCCCCGTCGCGACGATCGCAAAGATTCCGTCCCAATCATCGCCAACGGCGTTCTCGATGTCGGACCCCGTCATGCGACCGTCGGCCGCGACCGGCACCGAAATGACGTCGACGTCCATGACGCGGCCCGCTTGAACCACAGAGGAATGTGCCTCTTCCGACGTCACAACCCTCCAACGCGCGGGGCGCGGCAACCCGGCTTCGGTGCGTCGACGTTCGGCGTCAAACCGAGCGGCCACCAACGCGGACAGGTTCCCATTGGTTCCACCCGAAACGAAAACCCCTCCCGCAGATTCCGGCAACCCGGCTTCTTTCGCGAGGAACGTCAGCACCTCGTTTTCGGCGTAGATTGCGCCGGCCCCTTCGAGCCAGGACCCACCGAACAGGCACGACGCCGAGACCACAAGATCAAACAGAATGGACGCTTCCGTCGGTGCGACGGGAATGAACGCGACCATCGACGGGTTGTCGGTCGACATCGATGCGGGGGCGAGGATGTCTCCGAACAACGTCATCGCCGTGTCGCCTCCGATGCCCTTTTCGGTGATGGTGTCGGGCATGAGCGCTCGAAGCTCGGTGAACGGCATCCCCTTGTCGAGCGGGGGCGGATCCATCTGCATGCGGTCGCGGGTGTACTCGAAAATTCGTTCGCGAAGAACCGCCGTTTCGGCATCGTGAATGTGCATACGTAAAGGGTCAGACATAGCGCCTCCATTTAAGTGAACAGCAATACTGTACGGCCGATGGGGGTGAAACGGCAGACTCTTGCGCGATTATCGTGTCACAACAACACTTTCGTGCGCCCACGCTCCCATCGCGCAACGAAAACTATGTCGAAAGCCGGGAAGCGAGGGAAATCGTTACTCAGCGGAAGGACACGGTGGCTAAGGCGGCGCGAAGGACCGCGCCACGGCCGCCCACGAACTCACCGTCAATCGAATCGCGAACCGCGTCGCTCACCGGAATCCATCGAATGTCGAGGGCGTCCTGCCGGGGCTGCGCCTCACCGGAAACCGGAACGACGAAAACGAGAGAGACAGCGTGTTGCCGTTCGTCGACGAGTCGCCCGGGAAATGGGAAGTACTCGGCGACCGTAGCCGGGACGGTGCTGTGCGGAAGTTGCGGAAACGCGAGTGCGCCGAGATCTTTCGCGAGATTGCGGGCTAACGCCTCGCGGACGGTCTCGCCGAACTTCACACGACCGGCCACGAGAGCGGACCTCATCTCACCGTATTCATCGACCCGGATCAAGACGCCGACGTCGGTCACAAAACCGTCATCATCGAGTCGAACCGGCACTGCTTCGACGTACAAGAGCGGAAGTCGGCGGCGGATTCCATCGAACTCCTCGTCGGAGAACCAGGCGGGGTCGGGTGTGCGCACGTCGCTCATGCACTCATTATCACTCGCCGAGCCGAATAGTTCGCGTCAGACAAGAAGAACCCCGACCACTGCGCAGTGGTCGGGGTTCTCGAGGCTTCAGCTAGTTACTGGCAGCTGTCACACTGCAGCAGGTCCATCGGGTCGACGGGAACCGCATAGCCGCCAACACTGTCGTTGTCGAAGTCCATAGTTCCTCCTGAAGGTTTGGGGCGGTAGAGCCGTAGGAGAAATACTATATGTCGTGAATGACATTCCTGTCATTTCACAACATCTTGTGGTCGCGGCGTGTCGCGCTCATCTCCGCTCGCGGTCCGCGGGTCGATCCGCTCTCCCGCGTTACTCGGAACAGGCTTCTGAATTTCGTGTCACGCCGTTCGGGGTGCTAATCTCGCAGGGTGCCTTCGAGGCACTCGCCCCGATAGCTCAGTGGTAGAGCACTTCCATGGTAAGGAAGGGGTCGTCAGTTCAATCCTGACTCGGGGCTCGGCCTTTTCAGGTCGCGGCGGGGTAGCTCAGGTGGTCAGAGCACACGGCTCATAATCGTGGTGTCGCGGGTTCAAGTCCCGCCCTCGCTACTTGTCAGTTCCCCTTGGTGTATTTCTTCAGCCACTCGAACGGGTCGACGTGTACCCCATCGATAAGAATTGAAAAGTGAAGATGGGCGCCCGTGGAGGTACCCGTGTTTCCGACCCGTCCGATATAGTCGCCGACTTTAACTTCCTGTCCGACCTTGACCCCGGTTGAATCACGGATCATGTGGGCGTAAAGACTGTCGAAGTTTTTATCGCCCACGTTGTGCCGAATGAGAACCCACTTGCCGTAACCCCACGTGTCGTCGTTCACTTCGATGACCTCGCCGTCGGCAATGGCGTAAAACGGCGTACCCTCCACCGGGTCGAAGTCAAGCCCCTGGTGGTACGAGGAG
>CAMDKN010000158.1 GCA_945901035.1 Gulosibacter massiliensis
TCCGTCGACTGGTCGCAGACGTACCGGACGATTTCCGACGAGTCGCAGCGAACCGCCCAGCGCGCGTTTCTGCGCAACCTGGCCCGCGGAGAGGCCTACCAGGCCGACGCCCCGACCCTGTGGGACATCACGTTCCGCACGGCGGTCGCGCAGGCCGAGCTCGAAGACAAGGAAATGCGCGGCGCTTACCACCGGGTGTCGTTCCACAAACCGGACGGCGGAACGATCGACGTCGAGACGACCCGCCCCGAGATGATCCCCGCGTGTGTGGCTCTTGTCGCAAACCCCGAAGACGAGCGCTACAAGCCGTACTTCGGCAGGACCGTTCGCACTCCGTTGTTCGGTGTCGAGGTCCCCGTTCTCGCGCACCCGCTCGCCCAGATTGACAAGGGCAGCGGAATCGCGATGATCTGTACGTTCGGTGACGTCACCGACGTCATCTGGTGGCGCGAGTTGAGCCTTCCGACCCGCCCAATCCTCGGTTTCGACGGCCGCGTCATGAGTGAACCGCCCGCCGGAATCGATTCGGACGAGCAACGCGCGGTGTACGCCGAACTCGCCGGCAAGACCGTGTTCAGCGCCAAGGCGCGCATCGTCGAGATGCTGCAGGAGTCGGGCGAGATGATCGGCGACGCGAGGCCCATCACGCACCCGGTCAAGTTTTTCGAAAAAGGCGACAAGCCTCTCGAAATCGTCACGACCCGCCAGTGGTACATCAGCAACGGCGCCAAGGACGAGGACCTGCGTGCGCGCCTCATCGAGCGCGGAAACCAGGTCGAGTTCCACCCCGACTTCATGCGCGTGCGCTATGACAACTGGGTGGGCGGACTCAACGGCGACTGGCTGATTTCGCGCCAGCGGTTCTTCGGTGTGCCGATTCCGGTGTGGTACCCGCTCGACGCCGAGGGCAACCCCGTCTTCGACAAGCCGATTGTTCCGACCGAAGACCAGTTGCCCGTCGATCCGTCGTCGCAGCCAGCCCCGGGTTACGACAACGACCAGCGCGGTGTCCCGGGTGGCTTCATCGGCGAGGTCGACGTGATGGACACGTGGGCGACCTCGTCGCTCACCCCGCAGATCGCCGGCAAGTGGGGCGAGGACGACGAACTGTGGAACCTCGTGTTCCCGTATTCGCTTCGATCGCAAGGCCAGGACATCATCCGCACGTGGTTGTTCTCAACCGTCCTGCGCGCCGAACTCGAACACGGCGTTGCGCCCTGGAAGCACGCCGGGATTTCCGGGTTCATCGTCGACCCCGACCGCAAAAAGATGTCGAAGTCGAAGGGCAACGTCGTCACACCCCAGGGCATGCTCGACGAGCACGGGTCCGATGCGGTTCGGTACTGGGCGGCGTCGAGCCGACTGGGTACCGACGCCGCGTTCGACCCCGAAAACCCGAAGCAGATCAAGATCGGTCGTCGCCTCGCCATCAAGGTGTTGAACGCCGCCAAGTTCGTCTATTCGTTCCCCCACACCGAGGGCGCGCCGGTCACCGAACCGATTGACGTCGACCTGTTGCGACGCCTGTCCGAGGTCGTCCGCATCGCCACCGAGTCCTACGAGGGGTTCGATCACGCCCGCGCGCTCGAGGTGACGGAACAGTTCTTCTGGACATTCACCGACGACTACCTCGAACTCGTCAAAGAACGGGCATACCGCGACGAGGTGTCCCCCGAACAGGCGAGTGCCGTTGCGGCGCTGCGCCTCGCCATCGACGTGTTCCTGCGACTTCTCGCGCCGGTCATTCCGTTTGCTACCGAAGAGGTGTGGCGCTGGACTCACGACGGATCGATTCACGTCGCACCGTGGCCGACCGTCGACGAAATCCCTTTTGACGGTCCCAGTTCCGGCCTGTTAGACCTGTGCGGAACGGCGCTCGTCGGTATTCGCGGCGCAAAAACCGAGGCGAAGGCATCGCAAAAGACCGTTGTCACCTCGGCGACAATTACTGGCCCAGCACTGCTCGCAGAAGCGAAAGCCGACCTCGCCGCGGTCGGACGAATCGTCGAGCTAACGCTCGTCGAATCGGATGACGTCGCGGTCACCGCCATCGAACTCGAGGAAGCCGCCGAGTAAAAAGTTGTCAGCGTCGGCCGCAGGACTACAGTGACACCATGACCGCAACCGTTCGTCCCATCGAATCGCGCGACGTCGACGTCTGGCGCGACTTGTTCACCGCGTATGGCGTGTTCTACGAGACGGAGTTCACCGACCCACAGATGGACGCCGTGTGGGAGTGGCTGATGGATTCGGCACACCCGACGAAAGCGTGGGTTGCGGAAGTCGACGGCGCCGTGGTCGGGTTCGGACACCTGCGCCGACACAGCGACACGTTCACCGGCGGGCCCGCCTGGTATCTCGACGATCTGTTCACCGCTCCCGCCGCGCGCGGGCACGGCGTCGCGACCGCCATCATCGCCGCCCTGCGCACGCACGCCGATGCGAACGGCGGCGGCACCATCTCGTGGATCACCGCCGCGGACAACGCCACCGCACAAAGCGTCTACGACAAAATCGCCGCCCGGCAGACTTGGGTCACCTACGAACTGGGTGGTTAGGCCCCTGTAATCTTCCGTCGTTCAATACCGGCGTCATCCAAAATTCGCTTCAAAATCTCCGCGCAACACCAAGCATCAAACCGAGCATCATGTGCCCTTCCATACGGTGCGTTGGAAGTGTCAATCTGCAAATGTTCGACAAGCGACATCAATTTGAAATTTTTTGATCCACGAACATGTTGTCTAGCCAGTGCGAGGGTGTCGATCACCTTAAGAACCTGCGGCGCGGCAACCGGAGATTGAAAAAACTCTGATTCTAGAAATCTCATATCGAAATCAGAGTTATGCGCGACTAAAACCTTGCCTTCGAGCACCTTCGCGAATTTTCCAGCCATGGAATTGAATCGAGGGGCAGTTTTTACCATTCCCTGCGTGATTCCGTGGATATCAGTTCTTCCAACGTCACGACTTGGATTAAACAATGTCGAGAAATCAGTCACATACTCCAAGTTCTCATCCAACAGAATGAAGGCGATTTGAACTACCC
>CAMDKN010000159.1 GCA_945901035.1 Gulosibacter massiliensis
GTCAGCGCGAGGCGCTCCGCTGAATCGGCGACCTCGGGGTCAATCTCGCGAACCGCCTTCGTGACGAGTTGTACCGCTCCGGTCTCGTCACGCAGGATGACGAACTGGACGGCCTTTTGGTCGCGGACGGTGTCGACCCACCCCGCGACGACAACCTCGCCGTCGGCGAGTGCGGAAAGGGACGTAACGGTTGAGCGAGTAGCCATAATCCCCCAGCGTAGCGGGCGAGTTGCCCATAGTTTGCGCGGTTACAATCGAGAGCGTGACAGCCGAGCGGGTTCATCTCGTGCGCCATGGTGAGGTAAACAACCCCGGTGGCGTTCTGTACGAGCGTCTGCCCAATTTCGGGCTCACCGCGAAAGGGCGCGACCTCGCCCAATCAGCGCTGCGGCACGTCCCACTGTCCTCGATCTCTCGCCTCGTGGTGAGCCCGTTACAGCGTGCGCGCGAATCGATGGAACCGTGGGAGAAGTCAACCGGACTGTCCGCGACCATCGACGAACGGGTCATCGAACCGTGGAACGAGTTTCGGGGGATGGCGCTCGACGGCGGCCTCTCGTTGGCGACTCGCCCCGACCTCTGGAAGTTCCTCATCAACCCGCTTCGCCCATCGTGGGGCGAGCCGTACCAGGACATCGCCCGTCGCATGTTGGCGGCGATGCGGGACGCGGCGGATTCGGTGGACGGCGGTGACGTCGTCATCGTGTCGCACCAGTTGCCCATCTGGATGGTGCACCGTGCCGTGGCCGACAAACCCCTCGCCCACCTCCCCGGCACCCGCCGCTGTTCGCTGTCGTCGGTGACGTCGTTCCAGGTTCACCCCGCGGACTTTGTTGAGTTCGATTATCGCGAGGCGATGGATGTTGACGGTGCGTTGGATTCGGGTGCCGTATGAGGCGACATCATTCCCTCGTGGGGCTTCTCGCGGTGTCCCTCGTGCTCGGCGGCTGTGTGTCGAACGATCCGCTCGCCAACCAGATCCCCGAGGACAACTACACCTCGTCGGACGGGTCGATCACGGAACTCGCGGTGAGCAACCGCGACGAACCGATTTCGTTCGAATCGTCGAACACGTCGGACGGCTCGACGATCCGTTCGAGCGATTACGTCGGATCGGTGCTCGTCGTCAACTTTTGGTTTGCGGCCTGCCCGCCCTGTCGTTTCGAAGCCCCCGATTTGGCGGAGCTGTCGGAGCAGTTCGCCGAACGCGGAGTTCAGTTTCTCGGAATCAATGTCTATGACGATGTTGCGGTGGCCAATTCTTTCGAGCGCGACTTCGGTATCGGGTATCCCAGCATTCTCGACGTCGAAACCGGGGAGGCCCGGCTCGCCTTCGCCGGAGAACTTCCGCCCAACGGCGTGCCGACGACCATCATCATCGACCGTCAGGGTCGTGTCGCCTCACGGCTGTCCGGTGCGATTCTCGATCGTGCCGTGTTCGAAGAAATGATTGAATCAGTTCTCGCGGAGTCCGCCGAGTGAACGAAACTGTCGGCGAAATCGTTTTCTCGGGAGACCTACTCGTGGCTCTGCCCATCGCATTTCTCGCTGGTCTGATTGCCTTTCTGTCGCCGTGCATCGTTCCACTCATCCCCGGATACATCGCCTACGTGTCGGGTTTCACTATCACCGCCGATCCGACCCCGGCCGACCGGCGCCGCGTTCTGGCGGGGATTCTCGGGTTCGTCGGCGGCATGGGCGCGGTGTTCATCGCCCTGTCGATCTTCTTCGGAACGCTCGGGCTTCTGTTGTTGCCCTATCTGGACATCGTGTTACGCGTTTCCGGTGTCGTCCTGATCCTCCTCGGCGTGGTTTTCGCGGGGGGAATTCCGGCGTTGCAGCGCGACATCCGCCCGCGCTGGAAAACCCGTGCTGGTGTGTGGGGTTCACCGTTCCTCGGTATGGTCTTTGCCCTCGGATGGGTCCCCTGTGTCGGGCCGACGCTGGTTGCTGTTCAAACGCTCGCGTTCGGGACACAAGACCCCGCTCGGGCCGCGGTGCTCGGGGTGGCGTACTGGCTCGGGCTTGCGCTACCGTTCGTGCTCGTCGCACTCCTGTTGGGACGAGTCCTTCCCGCACTCGCGTGGGTTCGCCGGCACATCAAGACCATCAATGTCGTCGGCGGTTCGCTGCTCGTCCTCATCGGCATCCTCATGGTCGTCGGAATCTGGCGTGAATTCTTGTCGTGGTCGGGGGTGTTTCTGAGTGGCTTCTCGTCGATTCTCTGAGCCCGGCGCGCTGCAGCCGGTCGACCTCGCCGACTCGACGAGCGACTTCGATTCGCCGGACGCGCCGCGCAAAAACCGGCTCGACGCGCCAATTCGCGGACCGAAGCTCGGACCGCTCGAGTTCCTTCGGTGGGGGTGGCGCGCCCTCACCTCGATGCGAACCGCCATCATCCTGATGGTTCTGTTGGCGTTCGCGTCGATTCCGGGGTCGCTCGTTCCCCAACGATCCTCCGACCCCAACGGGGTCATCGTGTTTCGCAACACCGACCCCGAATTGTTCGCGGTGTACGACTCGTTCCAACTGTTCGACACCTTCACCTCGGTGTGGTTTTCGTCGATCTACGTCTTGTTGTTCGCGTCTCTGATCGGGTGCATTGTGCCGCGTTCGCTGCACCACTGGCGAATTCTGCGCGCCGCCCCGGCCGAGTCCCCCGACAACTGGGTTCGGTTGCCCTTTCGCCGCGACGAACCGGCGACGGGTGGGGCGGACGCGGCTCTCGCCCGGGCCGAGTCATCGCTTCGACGAGCGCGATACCGAGTGGTCCTTGACAGCACGGGAATCCGGGCCGAGTTCGGATATCTGCGCGAAACCGGCAACCTCGTGTTCCACATCGCGCTGGTCGGAATTCTCGTGACACTCGCCGTGGCGGGCGGCTACGGCTGGAACGGTCAGCGCGTGATCGTCGAGGGTCAAACCTTCACCAACCAACTCGCGTCGTTCGACACCTTCAACCCGGGCGCCTGGTTTTCCGAGACGCAACTCGAGCCGTACGGCGTCGCCCTCCAGAACTTCACGGCC
>CAMDKN010000160.1 GCA_945901035.1 Gulosibacter massiliensis
TCGTGATGTCGCCGGTCTTGCGGTCGAGTCCGACGCGAGCGCGCGGGCGGCCCTTCTCGTCCTCGAGTTTGACGGCCGACGGCTTGTAGTCGACATCGTTCGGAATCGGGGTGATGTGCTTGATGTAGGCGCGGACGACCGCGTCTTCCACAATGGCCGCGAGTTCCTCGAAAGGAATCTCTTTCTCAACCTCAACGTCACGCAGTTGTTGGATATCGATGTGCATGGCGCACCCCCTATTCAGTTGTGGATAAACTTACCGCACGGTGACGGCGGTGAGCCACGCGAGCGCTTCGGTCGCCGAAATCTCGTTGCGTTCGCCGCTGCGGCGATCCCAAACTTCGACGACGCCATCGGCCGCGCCTCGACCGGCAATGACGATGTACGGGACGCCAATTAGTTCCGCGTCGCCGAACTTGACTCCGGGCGACACCTTGGGGCGATCGTCAATCAGTGTTTCGAATCCGGCCGTGTCGAATTCGGCGGCGACGGTCTCGGCGAGCGCGAGTGCCGCATCATCCTTACCCGTCGCGATGACGTGAACGTGGAACGGCGAGACCTCGATCGGCCAGATGAGCCCGCTCTCGTCATGGTTCGTTTCGGCGATGACCGCGAGAATTCGCGTGACGCCGATTCCGTACGACCCCATAGTGACGGTGACGAGTTTCCCGTTTTCGTCGAGAACCTTGAGCCCCAACGCCTCGGCGTACTTGCGACCCAGTTGGAAGACGTGCCCGATTTCCATGCCGCGGGCGGTGTGAATCGGGCCCGAGCCGTCGGGTGCGGGGTCGCCGTCGCGGACCTCGGCGATGTCGGCGACGCCGTCGGCGGTGAAGTCTCGCCCAGCAACGAGGTTGAACACGTGCTTCTGGTCCTCGTTCGCGCCCGTGACCCAGGCTGTCCCATCCACCACACGCGGGTCGAGCAGGACCCGGACTTTTGATGTGCCTGTGGTGCCGAGGACGGGGCCGGCGGAAGACCACGGGCCGATGTATCCCTTGACGAGGGCTTTGTTCTTGGCGAAGTCCGCCTCGGTGGCGGCTTCGACGGCGGCGGGGGCGAATGCCGCCTCGGCGCGTTTCATGTCCACCTCGCGGTCGCCGGGCAGACCCACCGCGACGAGTTCGCGGGTGCCGTCCAGGTTCGTCAGCGCGAGCACCACGTTCTTGAGCGTGTCCGCCGCGGTCCAGGGACGATCGGCGCGGGCGTGGTTCGCATTGGCGAGCGCCACGAGCGTCTCGATGGTCGGCGTGTTCGGGGAATCGAACACGGTCGCCGCGGGCTGGCCGTCGATGGGAATTTCGGCGGGGACGGTCGTGCGATACGCCTCGACGTTGGCGGCATATCCGCCATCCGACTGGACGAACGTGTCCTCGCCGATCGGGGTCGGGTGCAGGAACTCCTCGGACTTGCTGCCGCCCATCGCGCCGGCGTCAGCCGACACAATCACATAGTCGAGCCCGAGGCGGGTGAAGATTCGCTCGTAGGCGTCGCGCTGTGCCTGGTAGGACAGTTCCAGACCCTCGTCGGTGTAGTCGAACGAGTACGCGTCCTTCATCGAAAACTCGCGACCGCGGAGCAGCCCCGCGCGCGGGCGCGCCTCGTCACGGTACTTGTCCTGAATCTGGTAAATCGCGAGCGGCAAATCCTTGTAGGAGTTGTACAGGTCCTTCACCAACAGGGTGAAGACCTCTTCGTGCGTGGGTGCGAGCAGATAGTCGGCGTCTTTGCGGTCCTTGAGGCGGAAAATTCCATCCCCATATTCGGTCCAGCGGCCAGTCACCTCGTAGGGCTCGCGCGGAAGCAGCGCGGGAAAATGGACCTGTTGCGCTCCGGCGCGTTCCATCTCGTCGTGAATGACGTTCTCGACCTTGCGTCGAACGCGAAGCCCGAGCGGCAGCCAGGCAAAGATGCCGGGGGCCTGGCGGCGGATGTATCCGGCGCGCACCAACAAGCGGTGAGATGTCACTTCGGCGTCGGAGGGGTCCTCGCGCAGCGTGCGAACAAACAGGTGAGAGAGACGGGTAACCACGGGTGTCAGCCTACCGTCCGCGGAATGGCTAAGCAGAGGTGGTGACGACGGGGGTGCCCGTCTCGCTCGCGGGCATCTCGGCCGCGAGACGGTTCGCCTCTTCGATGAGGGTGGCGACGATTTCGGACTCGGGGACGGTCTTGATGACCTCGCCCTTGACAAAGATCTGGCCGCGGCCGTTACCCGATGCGACACCGAGGTCGGCTTCGCGCGCCTCGCCCGGACCGTTCACAACACAGCCCATGACGGCGACGCGCAGCGGGACGGTCATTCCTTCGAGTCCCTTGGTGACGTCTTCGGCGAGCGTGTACACGTCGACCTGGGCGCGACCACACGACGGGCAGGACACGATTTCGAGCTTGCGCTCGCGCAGATTGAGCGACTCGAGAATCTTGAGCCCGACCTTGATTTCTTCGGCGGGAGGGGCCGACAGTGACACGCGGATGGTGTCGCCGATTCCCTCGGCGAGGAGAATGCCGAACGCGGTGGAGGACTTGATCGTGCCCTGGAAGGCGGGGCCGGCTTCGGTGACACCGAGGTGAAGCGGCCAGTCACCGCGTTCCGCGAGTTGGCGGTATGCCTTGACCATGACGACGGGATCGTTGTGCTTGACCGAAATCTTGAAGTCGTGGAAGTCGTGTTCCTCGAACAAGCTGGCTTCCCAAACGGCGCTTTCGACGAGGGCTTCGGGGGTCGGTCGGCCGTACTTTTGCAGCAGGCGAGGGTCGAGCG
The DNA here is from genome assembly GCA_945901035.1 of Gulosibacter massiliensis. Lineage (GTDB taxonomy): Bacteria > Actinomycetota > Actinomycetes > Actinomycetales > Microbacteriaceae > MWH-TA3. Next base: position 2,765 of record CAMDKN010000160.1, read on the forward strand.
AGCCGGCATTGACGCCGATGCGAAGGCTGACGCCCGCGGCCTTGGCTGCCTTGGCGATTTCGCCGACCTTGTCGTCGAACGCCTTGATGTTCCCGGGGTTCACGCGAACGGCGGCGCATCCCGCGTCAATCGCCTGGAAGACGTATTTGGGCTGGAAGTGGATGTCCGCGATGACGGGGATCTGGCTCTTTTTGGCGATGATGTGGAGAACGTCGGCGTCGTCCTGAGTGGGGACAGCGACACGCACAATGTCG
>CAMDKN010000161.1 GCA_945901035.1 Gulosibacter massiliensis
CATTTCCAATCATCTTGTAGCCGTTAGCAACGTCCCTATACAAGAACCAATATTCGTCTGGAAAGGTCTGAATTCTGGCGCACTCTCTCACGCTAAGTCGTCGGTACAAGTGTTCCTTGCCTTCGACAAACACCTGTTTGTTCTTTTCGACTTTGACCATCTTCGGCGCACTCGGGTGCAGGGGGGCTTGCCTCCCGCCTGCTTGAATGGTGAAGGATGGCTCATCCCAACTTCGAACACGGTTACGCGACATAAAAATTGGAGAAAAACCACCTGTCATGTATTCGTGATTCGGAACAGCAAGTTCTCCATTGGTTTTGTTCTTTTCAATCGCTGGGGCTGCCGCTGGCAGGTCGCCGATTGCGTCTTTCAGAGTCGGTTTGTCGGGAATGGGCGCGGGAAACTCAAAAGTCTTGTTCAAATCGTTCCTAAAACCGACGATGATTACACGCAGACGATCCTCGGGAACTCCGTAGTCATGCGCGTTTACGAGTTTCCAAGTGACCGAGTAACCTGCTTCTTCGAAGTCTTTCAAGAATCCTTTGAAACTATCTGAGTGCTTTGGCGCGAGAATCCCCGAGACGTTCTCGACGAGGAAGAACTTCGGTTGCTTAGCGCGCAGCATTCGAATGTAGTCGTTGAAAAGCTGCCCGCGCGCGTCCGCAATTCCTCTTCCTGCTCCAGCTTCACTCCAGCTCTGACAGGGCGGGCCGCCGATAATGCCATCGCAATCGGGAACCTCGTCCGTTGAGACATCCGTGATACTTCTTGTCTCCAAAGTCGTGTTTGGAAAATTGTGCCGGAAAGTGTCCCAAATGGTTTTGTCGTACTCGTTTGCCCAAACAGTGGCGAAACCAGCGTTGTGAAAACCAAGGTCCAAGCCTCCAGCCCCAGAAAATAGCGAAACTATTTTTTTAGACATTGCTTTTATCCTTTTCTGTTGTGTTCCTATCCTGACATCAACCCCAGCAATAGGCGTGTATTTCGGTAGGACTAGACAATTTATTGTGCGTGAAGGCACCCCCATGAAACGAAGGTTTGGAGATTGGGGGGTACACCCCTCCCCTCCTTAGATAGGAAAGCGGGGCGGTTAGCCCGCACACACCGTCGCGAAACCCCTAGGGGGTGCAGCCCTAGCTGCGCCAGCCGTCTAAAAGATGGGTGACCCGTTTTCTTCGCCCCATTCGGATAGCTCATTGTCAAGTTGGACTAACAAGGTTCCGGAATGGGAATCGTCCATCGTTGTTGTGAATTCGTCGACTAAGGGTTGAACATAAGGCGCGTAAATCGATTTGGTTGTTTCGATTCGACTGTGTCCGAGCGCCTGACTGACAGCTTCTAGTCGCACGCCTTTTCCCAATCCCTCTGTAGCTGCGGTATGGCGCAGGTCGTGAACTCGGATTATTCGAATCTCGTTGTTTTTGCAGAATGTTTTGAATTGACGAGAGGCGTTGTTTGGGTTCCACGGTCCGCCAATCGCAGATGGGATTAGCCAGTCCGATTCCATCCACCGATTGCCTGCCATTTCGGCGGCTTTCAGGACGAATTGTCGGTGCCGGAAAATTGCAGCATCAACGACCAAACCGATTCCAATTTTTCTGGCTGAGGCAATTGTTTTTGGGTCATCGGTTGCGAGTTTTGCCTTTGAGAATCCAGCTTCGTTGTAAGTCCGTTCTTCTTTCAATGTGCGGCGAATGTTTATGATTCCGTTTTCCAGGTCGATGTCGGACCATTTCAAGCCAAGAATTTCACCCCTTCGAAGGCCGTAGAGTGCACCAAGGTGAGTGAATAGATCAAACTTCGTGTTGTGCACAGCTGTGAGTGCATGATCTATTTCCTCTGATGTCCAAGGCTCTTGGACTTGCGTCTTTTCGCCTCTTTTCCGTCGATGCGGACTGACCAGTGACGTCGGGTTACGGTTGAGAATGCCCGACTGGTGGGCATAGCCAAGAACTCCGCTTAGAACAGTTCGCGCGCTGTTGACGGTCCGATCACCGAGTCCTTGCTTTCGAAGCTCGTTCATCCAATTCTCAATCACGGCCGGTTCGATACTGGACAGCTTGCATTGGCCGAGATAGGGCAATATCCAGCGCCGCAGCTTGTATTCGTAGTCGGATGCCGTCGAGGTTCTGACATGGTTCGCTTTGACCGATCGGACCCACCAAATCGCGTATTTCTCGAGTTTGTCTTCGCGGGCAGGAATGAGTTTGTTGTTCTGAAATTCAACATAAAGCTTCCGTTGCAACGCTCTTGCTTGCGCTTCAGTCGGTGCGGTGCGTGTGGTGAATTTTCGGTAACCGTTCGAGTATTGCCCGGTTGGTATTTGGACCTTGAAAACCTTCTTGCCGCTCGGGTTAGTGAAAGGAAAGACGGAACCGAGAGGTGATTGGCTCATGAGTCGATCTCGCGAACTTGAATGTCCGGTTTATTGGTTCGCAGCTCGCTGATGAGTTTCTCGACCGAGTCATCGGGTATGCGTGGACTATTGCCGAGGTGGATGCATTCGAGTTTTTGGTCGCGAATAAGACGGTTCACCGTTGATCGAGACACGCAAAGGCGGTCTTGGACGTCGCTAATGCGGAGCAACGAAGTCATGGCCTTCACCTCCTGTGTCCTGCGGCGATACGCCGCGTTAGGAGATAGTGACACATAACCAGTGGGGTGTTTGAGCCGTTTATGCGAAACACAACGCAACAAATAGGTGTCTATTTGTCCACAGTTTTCACCGGTGTTTTTCGGTGAAATTTGAGCCGCGAAAGTGTCCCTTCGCTCACTTCCCTTGTCTTTTGTGACATCCCACAATGTCGGCATAGATGCACGAATAATCAACGAATCTACGAGCGCCTCGTAGCCCTTGTGCCGTTTGCCTGTTAGTAACTTGGCGCAAAATTGGTCAGAATTTGATAATGAATTTTTGCTTTCAGGGGTAAATTCTGTGGCCGTGGGCATCCCTGGTGCGCTCAAGGGAACAAAGCCTGCGCCTCTCTGACGGTGTTGATCGGTGTGACTGACATAGTGACTGACATCGCGATATTGCATGCCTTCTCCCAGCTGTTGGTGCTGGTTGAGCTGCAGGGTTTACCGCGGAACTGTGCGGGTGTGTGATCCGCGTCTACAGACCTGAAAAGCCTTTACCGTGTGTTCCGTAGTTAGACGGTCGGAGTTGAACGATCGGCGATGAGTTCGCCGCCGTTGAACGTCACACCCAATTCTCTGTAGTAGCCACCGAGCACCTTCTCGACGGGGAGGATCGACTTCAGTTCATCCCACTGCGAGTCGTGCAGCTCGAGTTCGGCGTCACCCATCCACGGTTCGCCCAGTTCAGCATCGACTCCCCCGAGTGAAACGAGTTGGTCGAGCGAGTTTCCGAGGCCCGGTGTGATCGACGGAACCCAGCGGCTGTGGAGCATCTTGTGGCCATTCACGAAACCGTTCGTTTCGCTCTTTTCACGCAGTGTGACAACAGCGGACGCGAGGCGGTGATCGTAGGCGGCGACGCTCGCACCGAGCTTGGCGCCCGCTTCGAGTTTCGGGGTCGCCTTGCCAAAGTTGAACACGCGCGTGACCGCGATGTTGCCGAGCTTTTTGGGGTAGCCCTGGAACCAGCCGCGACCGATCGCAAAGTCTTTCGTCACCCAGATGGCGACACAACGGCTGTACGTGACGCCTTCGTATTTGCATCGCACGACGACAAACGCTTCGAGGTACTGCGAGCGCACGGGGTCCAGCAGTTCGGCGCCGCCCGTGCTGCACGACTGCCAGTCGGCCCAAATCATCGCCACGGCGCCGGGGTTCTCGTCAGCGAGTTCAAGTTCGGGAGGAAGAATCGCGCGAACGTTGGCGGGGTCGGTGAGGTATTCGACGGTCAAGAGAGTTCCCGAGTAAAACCAGGGCATCTCGGGAACGAGCGCGCTCTTTCCGGTGGGTGTCAACGGGGGTAGAAATCCGTGTAAATCGGTCATGTCTGACACCTTATCCAATCATTCGGGGGCGAACAATCTTTTCTCGGAGTCCTCTATAACAATTTTCGCGAACAGTCATTGGGTCCGGTCGAAAGACCGAGCACGTTCACTGCGTTGCGAGAAAGCCCAAAGCGCATGGCCAGACATACGATGGGGACATGCACCTCGACTCCATGCCCGATGCCAACGGAAACCCCGTGGGGCTCCCGGTTCCCTCACTCGAACCAGCCGAACGACCGGACGGGTCGGCAATCATCGGCAACCGAGTTCGACTCGAGCGGCTCAGCGCGGACGACCACGCGCACGACCTGTTTGTTGCGCTAACCACGGAACCGCACCCGGCACTGTGGACCTACATGCCGCAAGGCCCGTTTGAAACCGAGCGCGAACTCACCGCATGGATCGCAGGGGTCGAGCAATCAAGCGACCCGCTGTATTACGCCATCATCGACGTCGAGACGGGTCGCGCCGTCGGAGTCGCCGCCTACCTGCGCATCGACACACTGAACCGCACGATCGAGGTGGGTTGGCTGACTTTTTCGTCCGCGCTACGACGCAGCACCCTCGCCACCGAAGCGATGTACCTCATGGCGCGATATGCCTTCGATCGTGGATTTCGCCGATACGAATGGAAGTGCAACGCGCTCAACGCCCCCTCGATCGCCGCTGCTGAAAGGCTCGGGTTCAGTTTTGAAGGCGTTTTTCGCAACGCGGTCATTGTCAAAGGACACAATCGCGACACCGCGTGGTTCGCTTTCACGGACGGGGATTGGCCGGCTGTCCGAGTGGCCCACGAACAGTGGCTGCAGCCGGACAACTTCGACGAGGCTGGGAACCAGCGAACTAGCCTTCGCGATGCAACGCGCCCGTTGCTCCATTCCCAGTGGCCGACGCTCACCGTCGTGACATAGCCCACCGCGCAAAAATCTTAATTTTGTTGGTCTAACCACCGTTATTCCCTAAGATTTCCCTATGACTGATAACACACGCACGTCCTACGGCCAAGGCGCTCAAGGCGAAAACGAAACACCCACCTCAACTTCGGTGGGTGCTGGCGCTCGACTGCGGTACTACTTCGACAACTCGTTGTCGAAAGCGGGCTATTTCGTGCTGTACGCATTCATCTTGCTCACCATCCTCTCGGCGATTACGACCGCGTTCAGCCTGTGGGTCTACGGAACGCCACTGGCGAACGAGTCCGATCCCGCCGATTTCGCGAACAACCTCCTCGCGCGGATGTTCGGGATTCTCGGAGATGTCCCCACCGCGACATGGGCGGATCGCCTCACGAGCCTGCTGGCATGGATTGCCGGAACCGGAGTGAACGCGATTGTCATCGGTTTCGCTGCGACAGCGATTAACGGTGTGGTCGAGAACCTTAAAGCCGGCAAGAGCGCGGTCATCAACAAGAACCACACTCTCATCCTCGGGTGGTCAAACCGCATTTTCCCCATCATCAGCGAACTGGCGATTGCGAACTCGAACATTCGCGGAGCATCCGTCGTGATTTTCGCCAACAACGACCGCGTTGCCATGGAGGACGAGCTCCGGTCGCGTATCGGGAGTATTGGCAAACTCAAGATAGTCACCCGTAAAGGGGACCCGACAAACCCCAGCGACCTGACTCGGGCAAACCTCGGGGCCGCCAAGTCGGTTATCATCCTCGACGCCGACGACTCGGGTGACGCGACCGTGGTGTCGACGGTGCTCGCGGTCAAGGCGGCCATCAACAACCCGAAAATCTCGATTGTCGCGGAGGTCGATGACGCCGAGACCGCACAGGCGTTAACCGCAGCCACAAATGGACAGGTTCAAACGGTCCGATCGCACGACATCATCGCCCGTGTCACAGCGCAGGCGTCTCGTCAGCCCGGTCTTTCCACCGTCATTCTCGATCTGCTCGACTTCGATGGCGATGAAATCTACTTCTCCGCTATTCCCGCGCTCGACGGCAAAACCTACGGCGATGCTCTTCTCGGCTTCAACGAAGCGTCTGTGATCGGCATCCTCGACGCAAAGGGTGTTTCCCACCTCAACCCAAAGCCGTCAACAAAGATCGCGGCGGGGTCGAAACTGATCGCAATCGCCAAAGACGACGACCGAGTGACCTACACCGGGGTCGACAAGTCAAAGGCACCGGTTGTCGCCAAGCGGGCGGCTAAGCCCAAGACCGCCGAGCACATCCTCGTCATCGGATGGTCGTCGATGGGACGATCCGTGCTCACGGAACTTGCTCAATTCCTCCCCAAGGGATCTACCGTGCACATCGTCGCGACTCCCAAATACGTGGATCGGACAGAACTCGCTTCCCTCAAGTTCGGTGGCGTGGTCGTGAGCTATTCGGCGACGACGGGCGATATGGCCGAACTGGCGAAGGCGGCTAGCGCCAAACGGTACGACGAGGTCATCATTCTTGGATATCGGAAAGCCATCAGTGAATCCGAAGCGGATTCGCAGACGATGCTCACGATGCTGCAAATGAACGCGCTGTTCGAGGACTCGACCAACAAAGTTCATCCGACCCGTATGATCGCGGAAATCCTTGACTCGCGCAAAGCCGAACTCGCGCGCGTGGCCGCTGTCGATGACCTTGTCATCAGTGACAACCTGGCTGCACTGCTGGTCGCGCAAATCGCGGAAAACCCCGCCCTGTCGCCGGTGTTCACCGACCTGTTCGACGCGGATGGAGCATCCATCAACATGCGAGCCATCGAAAACTACGCACCGTTGAAGAAACGCGTGGCGTTCTCGCAATTGGTCGCGGCGGGTGTCGCCAAAGGCGAGTCCGTCATTGGGTATCGCATCGCCGCTGAGTCGCGAACCAGTGCGGCTCAAGGAGTCATACTCAACCCCGCCAAGAATGTCGAATTCTCGCCGGAAGCGGGTGACACGCTGATTGTCATCGGCGGCGTCTAACCCTCCTCAGACCAGTCGGCGTCGCGGATTACCGCGGCGCCGACTGCTTTTCACGAACCGAATGAACCACTCGATATTCTTAAGTCAACAACTACCCGGGGGACTAGACCATGCTGATGACGATCACCGTTGCGATTTTCGCCATCGCCTACATCTTGATCGCTAGCGATAAAGTTCCGCACTTTCTCGTGACTTCTGTCGGAGCAATCGCGGTGTTGGTAATCGGAGCGGTCGACCCGGTCACCGCGTTGACGGACCACCACATGGGGATCGACTGGAATGTCATCCTCTTGCTTTTCGGCATGATGCTCCTCGTCGGTGCTCTACAGACAACGGGACTGTTCGAGTACCTAGCCGCACTTTCCGCCGACATCGCGCGTGGTAACCCTCGCGTCACGCTGTTGTTGATTCTTGGTATTTCGGCACTGTTCAGCACCCTGTTGCCAAACCTCACCATCGTGATGTTGATTGCCCCCGTCGCGATCAGCCTCGCGCGGACACTTGCCGTATCTCCTGTTCCGTTTGTGCTCGCCACCATTATCGGCAGTAACGTCGGTGGCACCGCAACACTCATCGGCGACCCGCCCAATTTGATTATTGGAAGTCGTATCGGAATCGAATTCATCCCGTTCTTGGTCGTGATGGGACCCATCGCGCTCATCGGTCTCGTCGTGACTGCGCTGTACTTTGTGGTCGCATACCGCCACGCTCTTCCCAACCGGAGAATCGATCGTCAGCGCGCTGTAGATCTCGATGAATCAACTATGTTGCGCAACAAACCCACACTCGTCGCCGGATTGCTACTTTTGGCGGTGGTGGTGGGGTCGTACATTGCGGGATCCCTCGCCAGTTTGCCTCCCGCTTATGTTGCGTTGACTGCGGGTGTGCTCGCGGCCATCATTTCTCGTGCACCACTTTCCAACGTCGCTGCGTCAGTGGAATGGAAAACGTTGGCGTTCTTTGCTGGTCTGTTTATTCTTGTCGGCGCCCTCGTCTCCGTGGGGGCGCTTCGCCTATTGTCCACGTGGTTGATTGGGGTCGTTGGGACGGATGTCCCGACTATCAGCCTGATCCTGCTGGGCTTCTCGGGACTCGTGTCGGGAATTGTGGACAACATCCCCTATGTCACGAGCATGGTGCCCGTCATCGCCGATATGAACTCCGCACTGCAGCTCGCTGAGCCTTCAGTGCTGTGGTGGGCGCTTGCAACCGGCGCTGATTTCGGCGGGAACCTCACCATCGTCGGCGCGAGCGCCAACATCGTAGGCGTTGCCATCGCACATCGCGAGGGTGTCAAAATCTCCATGTGGGGCTTTGCCAAGGTCGGAATTCCCGTAACGGTACTCAGTCTTGTCGCGACGGTTCCGTATTTCCTCTTTGTTTTGGTTTAGGCGTAAACAAACAGCTGCGCCGCGAGGTGCGAATCAAGCGCAATCGACCCGGCGGGTCCCGCCACGGTGAAGGTTGAGTCGACCGACGTGACGGTGACAACAGAACCAGGAAGAATCCCCGCGCGGTGGAAATCGCGCAAGAGACCTTCATCGGCCTGAATCCCCTCGCCCAGCGATACGACGGTTCCGGTCGTTCCCGCGGCGACGTCCGTGATGGGATGCCCGGGGACGAACGTGCTCGATTGTCGACCGAGTTGCTCAAGCCCAGGGATGGGGTTCCCGTAGGGGTCGACTTCCAGGTTCGTCAGAAGGGCTGCCAGTTTTTCTTCCGCAGCGTCACCGAGAACATGTTCCCAGCGGCACGCCTCTTCATGGCAATCGGCCCAGTCGAGCCCGAGGACGTCAAAGAGGAAGCGTTCGGCCACACGATGCTTTCGCATCACCGCGATTGCGACGCGACGTCCCGCGTCCGTGAGTTCGACGATTCTCTCGTCGCCGAGCCGCAACAGCCCATCCCGTTCCAATCGGGCCACAGTTTGGGACACCGACGGCATCGCTTGGTCGAGGCGCTCGGCAAGTCGCGCCCGCAGAGCGGGTTGGCGCTGTTCTTCCAACTCGAAGACGACCTTGAGATACATCTCGGTCGTGTCAAT
>CAMDKN010000162.1 GCA_945901035.1 Gulosibacter massiliensis
CGATTCGAACGAGCCCATCCGCGTTCGCAGCGCGAACGGGCCGGTCGAGGTGTCCCCTCGCGATGTCGTCGCCGCAGCACTGCCCGATCCTGCAACTATCGGTCCCCGTATGAAAGGTAAAACCTGCGCGGGTGTCTGGGTCTCGGGAAAGGGCAAGGACGGAAAGCCGCGCGAGGTCTACCTGTACCACGTGTCGGACAACGAGTGGACGATGGCGGAGTACGACAGCCAGTGTGTTGTCTGGCAGACAGCCCTCAACCCGGTGATTACCCTCGAGTTGCTCGCGACCGGCAAATGGTCAGGTGCCGGAGTTCTTGGCCCTGAAGCATTCGATGCGGTGCCGTTCCTCGACCTCATGGCCGCCGCCGAGTCCGATGGCGGCTACGGTCAGCCGTGGGGCTTGCGCGAGATGGACCCCCGCTAAATGGCGACCCGTCGCCATGCAATCGAGAGCGACGCCGAGGCCATCGGGCGCCTAATTACCGAGCACGAAAAACTGTTCGATGAGGAGGCCGGAATAACGAGCACCGAGATGGCGGGACAGTTGATTCGTGGACTCATCGATCCGACCGAGTCGTTTGTATGGGTACGCGACGACGGCACGCTCACCGCGTTCGTCGGCATGAACCCGGATTCCATCAAGAAAACGCTGTACACCGATGTTTACTCCACGGGCGAGGTGCTGGACGAGGCGGTCGATTACGCCGTCGAAGTACTCAATCGTGATTTCGCCGACTGGAAAGCACTTCCCGGAGTCAACACAAAAGATACGAACCTCAGTGCTGCGTGGGCGCGACCCGGTTTCACCCCGGTTCGAACGTATGGGCAGATGCGCGCGCCGTTGGCGAATCGCCCGTTCCCGGCGGTTCCCGAGGGTTACCGCTTGACCACCATCGACGTGAATTCCGAATCGGAACTTCGTCGCTGGCACGCCCTGCACCTCGATGCGTTCAGTGAGCACTTCGGTTTTGTTCCCCGGCCTTTCGATAGCTGGAAAAAACTGGTCATCGACATCGTCGGCCTCGATCTAGCCGGCAACTTTCTGCTCTTCGATGAGAACGAGAACGCCGTCGGATACGTCGAATGCTCGGATGAATTGGTCGAAGACAACTACGGTTTCGTCAATCACCTGGGAGTGGCGAAGTCCCACCGAGGCCGAGGGCTCGGTGAATTCCTCCTTCGCCACGCCTGCGCGTATTCCGCGACCAAGGGTTATGAGCTGCTCGAGTTGTCGGTCGACACCGGGAACGAAACCGGCGCACTGGCGCTGTACGAGAAGGTTGGATTCGTCGCGGGGTCGTCTTGGCAACAGGTCGGCCGCGACGGGGCTACTAGCTGACCTTGCCAACGGCATGAAAAACGGGGTGCCACCCGAAGATGACACCTGGCCACGCATCTCAATTCAATCTGTAAGCAGTGAGCACCGTGTCAAGCGGAATCACAGCTTGGTCGCCAACATACAAGCTGTAAACGAGGTTTCTTTCAATGTCAATCAACCCGACATACGCGGCACCATGGTTTACCACGCTATTGCGCACGAAACCTTCATAACCTGCTACAACGAGACTGTCGCCGTTCGCAACCTTTGAGAGGTCGATGGAAGGTTCAAAATCCGATCCGACCATGAGATTAAATTTGTCACCAATTGAACCGACTCTTGTTACCACCTGAATGGTTACATCGCGATAGTAAATGGCGGCAGTTTCCTTGCCCGTGACTGAATCGATCACGGTGTACCACTGCTCTTCACCAATTCGCGTTACCACTCCTGTCGCGAAGAACGTTGCGTTGTTCTCACCTATGTTTTCGGCGGAAACACTCGCCCGGTAACTCGACACAGTGGCGCGACCGGGGTTATCGTCGGCTTTAGTCAAGGTGATGCCAGTTTGGTCGCTTACGCACCCTGCGAGACTGATGCTCCCGATGATTAACAATGCAGCGAGTTTCTTCATGAGATATTCCTTTTAGTTTGTCAATACATTGAAGCCATTGCCGCGATATCGTCACTGTTTGGAACGTACTTAACGGTGTAATTGGCGTTCATCACCGAATTTCGCTCGGCCGCGGTCATCGAACTACCGTCAGCCCACGGGTGTTCAATGCCCCAAACATGACCGAACTCATGGCTCAACACGGTTCTCAGGTGACCGACGTTGTTAGTCTCGTCAAATAAGTTCGACCAGGCCCACCTGTTTGAAATGAAAACGGTCGCACTATTTGCCCCTGGGCCTGTAATCGTAACCGCGGGAGCATCGCTGCCCGTAATGGGACGGACGTCCTGACGCGTGATTTGGAACGCCGCGTTGTCATAGGTGGAGACTGAGGATGTAGACGTCACGGTGCCTGTGTTCAGTGAGGACCCGGGTAACAAATCCCAATCTCCCAGAGAATTGTTGATTTTTGCAAGAAAAGAACTTGGAATGTTTCCCGAATAAACTACGGGATTCTTGGCGCTAGTAGTGCTCGACCACACTCGCCCAAAGACCAGATAGGCATGTGCCGCGCTCACGTAAAACAAACTTGCCACCATCAGAAATACGAGAACGAATTTCTTCATAGGCGGAGTCTACGTTGTAGTCAATAAATAATCACTATTTGGGCGTATCAAAAAATAAAATCGGGGTGCCACCCGAAGGCGACACCCCGAAAGGGTAGGTCGAAACCTACTTGAGCGTGACGGTTCCGCCGGCTTCTTCGATAGCAGCCTTTGCCTTGTCAGCGGTCTCTTTGTTGACGCCTTCAAGGATGGTCGCGGGTGCGCCATCAACGAGGGCCTTAGCTTCTCCGAGGCCGAGGTTCGTGAGCGCACGGACCTCCTTGATGACCTGGATCTTCTTTTCCCCGGACGATTCGAGGACGACGTCAAACGAGTCCTTCTCTTCTGCGGCGTCGCCGCCACCAGCAGCGCCACCGGCTGCAGGTGCAGCGGCGACGGCAACGGGTGCCGCGGCGGTTACTTCGAATACCTCTTCGAACTTCTTGACGAAGTCCGAGAGTTCGATGAGCGAGAGCTCCTTGAATGCCTCAATGAGGTCATCCGCGCTGAGCTTAGCCATGATTGTCTCCTTGTTTTTCGTGTAGTCGAAAACGCGCTAGTTACGCGTTTTCCTGCTTCTGACGCAATGCGTCGACCGCGCGAACGGCCTGCGCAAGCGGTGCGTTGAACATGTATGCAGCGCCGAACAGCGAAGCCTTGACGGCACCTGCGAGCTTGGCAAGCAGGACCTCTCGGGTTTCCAGATCGGCGAGTTTCCTGACTTCGTCCGACGTGAGGGGCGCGCCATCGAAATAGCCGCCCTTCAGGACGAGGGCAGTGTTTGCCTTGGCAAAGTCACGCAGGGCTTTCGCAGCGGTGACGGTGTCACCGTGCACGAAAGCGATAGCGGTCGGGCCAACGAGTTCGGCATCGAACGAGTTGATGCCTTCCGCGTTGAACGCCCGCTTGGCCAGCGTGTTCTTCACCACGGCGTACGACGCGTTTCCACGGAGATTTCCGCGCAGCTCTTTCAGCTGTGCGACCGTGAGTCCGCGGTACTCGGTGAGCAGTACACCGCTCGAGTTTCGGATCGCTTCCGAAATCTCGGCGATTGTTGCTTCCTTGTTCGCCATGGTGCTCCTTGTGTTTGGATGGGCCGGCGACCGCGGGAAATGAAAAAACTCCGGCGCAAACGCACGGAGTCAAACAGCTTTCGCTGGGGAACTTCATTCGCCTGCGCGGGTCCTCACCGGGGTGAGACTTCGTTCTCGGGCTTGCGCTCGAGAAAACCAGCGGTCTTCGGTTGTTCCATTCTAGTGCGCTTTTTCTTACGGACAAATCTTGTTTGTTGTTTTGCAGGTCGATAACATCGACGAGTGGTCAAAAAGATATTGCTGCTTCTTTCTGTATTGATCCTTTTCCCCTTCTCGACCGAAACTCCTGCACGAGCCGGTGGGATTCTTGATCCCACAATTCTCTTCAACAGTGAGGCCTCGGTCGTAACGGTTTGCGAAGGAAACGATCTGTCATTGCTCAATCGTGACGGGAGCCGGCTGCCTATCGAATCAATCGCGATTAACATCTCAGTCATTTCGTCGCGATGTGGAACTATGCCACTCACAACCCCACAGTTGCGTTTCACCGGGTACCTCGCGGCTCGACTGAATTACGTGGCATCATCTGGATTTTTGTTCATCAGCGCTGATGCCAGCTCTCTAGTGAGAGGCAACTACAGAATTTCGTGCATTTATCGATCAGAACCAGTTTCAGGTAAGAGCGGCGCTTGGCAGGATTGCACTGCAATAAATGGGTATAGCACTACGTTCCTGTCAACGGCCACGATCACTTTCTGCCCCGTTCCAGGAACAAGATGGCACGCGATTGCGACGCTTTCGCGGCCGACCTCGACGAAAATCTTGCTGACTGACGACGCGTGGGAAACAACGTACTAAATGATCCTTCCGGTGGTCGTCCTGATCAATCAACCTGCACGACTCAACGAATTGACGTGCCTGCATATCCTTTACGTAGAAATCCAACTGGACAAAATCATCATTCATGGTCTTGCCGAAAGCGAGATCTCAGACCTGGACTTTTCGGCAATCACGTTATGCGTGATGACTGCCGTCGGTGCGAAGGCTGATCTCACCTTTGTTCAGACCGGGTCTCGTCAACTTGGAATGGGTCGGCGAGTTGATTTGATCTTCCAGTTCAGTACCCAGGAGCGAAGTGGTTCCTACATTTCGGACGGTTTTGGATTTGAATTTGCACTACCCGACCATGACCGTTCCGGGGGTGCTTAGTTGGTGCGGGGAACGGTAACCACAAATCGCGTGTTGCCGGGCGCGCTCTCGACAACGATTGTCCCCTTCAGCGCCCGAACAATTCCCTGAACAATGGCGAGCCCCAGCCCGGTCGATCCTGTTGCGCGGGTGCGTGAGGTGTCCGCGCGAACGAAACGTTCGAACAGGGACTCCCGAATCTCGGCGGGAATTCCGGGTCCGTTGTCGGCAACGGTAATTATCACGCTGTCGTCTGTTGTCGCGACCGTCGTTGTGACGACAGTGCCCGCCGGGGTGTGGGTTCGAGCATTCGCGAGAAGGTTCACGAGGACCTGGTAAAAACGGTTGCGGTCCGCCATGATCGTGGCGCCGCGCGCCGTTTTCACAATCCATTCGTGTTCGGGCGACGCCACTCGGGCATCGTTGACAGCGTCCTTGGCGAGCTTGGCGACATCGATACGGGTGACGTCGAAATCCAATCCCTCGTCGAGTCTTGCCAGCAAAAGCAGATCTTCCACGAGGGCCGTCATCCGAATCGACTCGGATTCGATGC
>CAMDKN010000163.1 GCA_945901035.1 Gulosibacter massiliensis
AAGGAGCGCCTAGGGAAACTTGTATCCGAAACCGACATCCTCGTTTTTGCGAGCCATTCACGGGAAACGCTCACCTCGACGTGCAATCGACTGATCTGGCTCGAACACGGTCGCATCAAGGCTGACGGAGACGTTGCGACGGTTGCCAACGCGTACTTCGGACCGGAAGACCCAGCCTAGAACTGCGGAACCTCCAACATGTCGGCGCGTAGCAAACCTACACCGCCGGCAATTACCGCTTAGCGAATCTGTTCCGAACGAAACGCGCAATCTTGCGGAACAGCGGTTGAGATGCCCGTTCCACCACCACGAAAAGATGTTCAATGCGCTCACTGATTTCCGCGATGCGTCGATCGTTTTCCGCAGTGCGTCGATCGTTTTCCGCGATAAAAATGGACAGCGATGTGGTCAACTCGTGAACGCCCTGGCTTCGCCCGAGTTCGGCCTGCGTCTCGGCCAGAACTCTGCCGAGTTCTTCGACTTGCCGGTCACGTTCTGCTAGCGATTGAGCGGACTCAGCCTGCTGGTTTTTGAGCACAGAGATCCGGCTTGCGAGATCCGAAACCATCGCTCGCAATTCGACGATGTCCGGACCGCCGACGTCCGACGGGAACTCGCGCGCAAGATCCGGACGAACAGTGGCTTTCCACGCGTCGATAAGGGCATCGCGGGTGACGCTCGTGGGCAAGTAAGGGCCCAATTGAGTCCAGAGGTAATCTGCGTCCCGCGCGAATGCCGGAAAGTTAAGCAAAACAATCGGGATTTTTTTCGCGGTTGCGATCTCGATCAGAGTCCACAACCCGCTCGACAAGACGCCGCTGATTTCTCGCGCGTTCATCCTACCTATGGCGCCGCCGGGGGCCCCGCCCCACGTATCCCAGTTCCAATGGTCCAGGTCTGGGTTGTCGACAAGTCGAGTGACGCGTTCGTTCTTGCTGCGGCTGATGCTCGCGTCGTGAAGGTTGCGAATCGGAATGATCAGCGCACGATATTCACCCCAGGCCTCATCCGAGAGGCTTTCGGCGTAGGCAAAGAGCCACGGGTCTTTGTCTACGTCAAACGGGCTGTCAATACCGATTCGAGATTCACGTCCAGCATTGACTTCGTCATACTCGGTTTCACTGCCAGGGGTATTCAACCCGGCGGCGTTCAGGATTTTCACGAGCAACGACGTCCCTGATCGCCCTGGACCGGCAATCGCGATTTTGGTCGGCGAACCATGCGCGTTTGTCATTTGCTCATTCTAGAACCGGGGAAGTCGCCACGGCCCTAAACCTCGTCGAAGCAGACGATACAACTTGCCGTCACGCGCGAGCGGCGCGACAACATTGTGTCCTGCCCCTGCCACTACCACGGCCTTTGCACGGGGCATTCGGCGGCGTGCTTCCGCCAGGGTCTTGATGTCTCGAGATTCCTCGCTGCCAACAATCAGAGTCACACCGAGGCCGCCGTCGACTTCCAGATTGCTCGCCGTTCCATCACCGTCCACCAGTGGGTACTGCGCAAGATCGTCGTCAGAGATGTGTGGCAAGCCGAACAACACGCGCCGACGAGCACCAAGAGCGTGACCGGCGCGAAGCGCAGGGAGTGAAGCCCCACTCGAACCCATTACGGCGTGAATCGATAGACCGTTTTCTCTGGCGCAATTGCGAAGCCACTCGACGGTGGCGGAAAAATCTTTGGTCAATCCCGGAAGACCCTCGCGATAGAAAGTCCAGCCACTGCGAACGGCAAGGACGTAAACAGGGAATCGCGGAAGGTGTGCAAGAAACACCCAGGAGGGAACCATCATTCGGTTGACGCCGCCCGTGAACAACACGACCAGACGTGTGGGCGCTCTCCCACTGAATCCTGTCGTTCGGTAGAGAGTGGCGGACGGGCGGTTCCACACGCGCACAAACCCGTGGGCGTGAGAAAAACCTTTACAAGTTGACCATTCTGTGAATTGTTGCCGCCAGTCGGCTTCGCGGGTAGACCAGATGTTGGTTTCATCATCTCCACGTTGCGCCATGCCCGCGTCAATTTCACGCGCTTCCTCGGGGGTCATGATGTCGTCCAGTGAGATTATGCCCTGGTTGAACTGATTGGCTGTCGTCGCTCGAAACCGAAGGCGATCAAGTACGCGGTTAACGGTTGACATGAGCACTCAATTCTCGCTGTATTTCGCCGAGCGACTCAAAGGACAACAACTCTTCGGGTGTGATGATCCACTCGAAGCGCTTTTCCAGTTCAATGCAAAACTGCATTGACGCAAGGCTGTCTATGTTCAGTGCAGACAACGGGACGTTGTCAAACACCGCTTCCGGATCGGACTGAACCCATTCACCCTCAACAGTCACAATCATGCATCTACGGAGAATGTCCACGATTTCGTTCGTGAGATTCACGGTTAAGCCTCGCTCATCAAAATTTTACCCGCCGCCAACCAGTCATTATTGCCGACAACGTTGGCGGGAGGCACATTCACGTATCTACTGACGATTGGTGGTGGGTGAGGGATTCGAACCCCCGAAGGCTGAGCCAGCTGAGTTACAGTCAGATCCCTTTGGCCGCTTGGGTAACCCACCAGATGCGTTCCAAACCGAGATGAACATCGATAAGGCGCGCAAGTCACAATCGTACAATACGCGGGCGGGGCTGCGCGACCCTCGCCTAAACTATCGGCATGGCTGATTCCTCTTTTGACATTGTTTCCAAGGTCGACCCGATGGAACTCGACAACGCGGTGAACCAAGCACAACGCGAAATCGAGACCCGATTCGACTTCAAGGGTGTCGGCGCCGAAATCGACAAGAAGTCGGACAAGGTGAGCCTTGCCGCGAGCAGCGAAGAGCGCGTCAAAGCGGTGTTGGACGTACTCGAATCCAAACTAATCAAGCGCGGCATCTCGTTGAAGTCACTCGAGGTCGGCAAGCCCTTTGCATCCGGCAAGGAATACCGGATCGAAACCACGGTGAAGAACGGCATCACGTCCGAGCACGCCAAAGAAATCGCCAAGATCATTCGCGACGAAGGCCCCAAGTCTGTCAAGCCCCAGATTCAAGGGGATGAACTGCGGGTGTCGTCCAAGAGTCGGGATGATCTTCAAGCGACGATGCAGTTGCTCAAGGGCAAGGACCTGCCGGTCGACGTGCAGTTCATCAACTTCCGCTAGAGCCACTGAAGCAACAGCGATGCAGCCGTTCTTAACTCGTTCGTTGTC